>NZ_JBHYFM010000023.1:10196-45931 GCF_051859525.1 Roseinatronobacter sp.
GATCCGGCGTTATAGGGATGCACTTTATGCAGGCGGCATACTCCGCCATTAATGGCTTGGTGTGTCACAGGCAAAATCGGCAGGCCGCGGGACGGCCCACCGATGGCGCGGCGGGCTGCGCCCTTGATTCCGCGCCTTGGGCATTTCCTGCGCACGCAACACACCAAAACCGGACCGGCACTGCGGGTCCGTCAGCCTGCAAGCCCCCGAACACTCAGTCCCCATACCCTTCGACGATCACCAGATCAGCCATGGAACAGGGCGCGCGAAATGCCTTCGCCGCCTGATATTCCGCGCTGTCATAACAGGCGCGCGCGGTTGCCAGATCAGCGAATTCAATCACCACTGTCCGCGCGCGACTTGTCCCCTCGATCTGGGATTGCGCGCCCCCGCGAATGATGAATTTCGCGTCATATTTCGCAAATGCAGCAGCATTCGCGCGAATATATGCCGCATAAGCGTCGGCATCTTTGACATCGACATGGGCAACCCAATAGGCTTTGGGCATTGGAATTCGTCCTTTGTTCATGCTGTCCGGCCAGCTGCCGCACAAAGTCGCCAGTTTTTGCGTCAAGTCAAGGTGCCGTTACATTTCCCCTGATACAAAGGAACACGGGAGACAGACCAAAACGCACGCATGCGTTATTAGAAATCCGGCGCGACAGATCCTATCCTGTCACCGCCATAACGGGAGGAATAATCGATGATGGACCCGGTTTCATTCTGGATGCAGGCCAATCTTTTCTGGATCAGGCTGTATCAGTCGCAGCAGGAAACCTATCTGCGCATGTTGTGCAGCGTGGCAAAAGCGGTGCCGCATGAAACAGCGGCCGAAATCGCTGCCGAAGCGGAGGCTATGAAAACCACGCTGAAACCCGTGGCACGGTCAACCCCGCAATCCAGAAAACCTGCTGCCCGCAAAACACGGCTGGCAGCAACGGCCTGAATATCATTTGGCGGGCTGCGCCAGATCGGCAAGTATGGGGCAATCGGGGCTTTGATCGCCCGAACAGGCCTCGATCAGGTGGGCCAGTGTTGCGCGCATCTGCTGCAATTCTGCAAGCTGTTCGTCCACGCGCGTCAGATGCTCGCGCGCAAGGCGTTTGACATCCGCACTTGTGCGCGTCTTGTCGTGATACAATCCCAGCAACTGGCGGCATTCCTCGACCGAGAACCCAAGCGCGCGGGCGCGGCGCAGAAAGGCCAGCCTGTGCAGATCCTCGGGGCTGAAATCGCGATAGCCGTTATGCATGCGCGCAGGCTGGATCAGCCCGATATCTTCATAGAACCTGATCGTCTTGGGGGGCAGACCTGCCCTGCGTCCGGCTTCGGAAATATTCATGATGCCCCCTGTGTTTCAGACCGCATTACGGCTGGCATGAAACGCAGCCGCAAGGCGTTTGATAGCACGAAAACCGAACTCAGGGCCATGGCCCCTGCCGCCAGCATCGGCGACAGCAAAACCCCCATGGCTGGATACAGCACCCCCGCCGCCACCGGAACAAGCGCGGTGTTATAGGCGAAGGCCCAGAACAGGTTCTGGCGGATATTGCGCATGGTGCGGCGCGATACATCCAGCGCCTGCACCACACCGCGCGGATCGCCCGAGGCCAGCACCACATCTGCGGTTTCCACCGCAACATCGGTGCCGGTGCCAATCGCTATGCCCACATCGGCCTCGGCCAGTGCGGGGGCGTCGTTGATGCCGTCGCCCACGAAGGCCACACTGCCCCAATCGGCGCGCAGGGCCTCCAGTGCGTCAACCTTGCCTTTGGGCATCACCTCGGCGACGACACGGGTAATCCCCAGATCCCGCGCAATCGCCTCCGCAGTCGCGCGGGCATCACCGGAAATCATCGCGACATGCAGGCCCTGCGCCTGAAGGGCCGCAACCATCTGGCGCGCGCCCGCCTTGGGCTGGTCGGCCACGGCAATCATGGCCAGCATCTGCCCGCCCTGCGCCAGATACAGCGGCGTATGCCCGCGCGCCGCCAGATCCTGTGCCTTGTCGCGCAATGCGCCCGGTTCAATCCCTTCCTGAACCATCAGCCTTTCGGCGCCCAGCAACACCACCTGCCGGTCATTGACCGCGCGCACGCCCAGTCCGGTCAGCGACTTGAAGGCGCTGATCTCAGGCAGGGTCAGGCCCCTGTCCTGCGCCGCCGCAACAATCGCGCGCCCGATCGGGTGTTCGGACTGCCCTTCCAGCGCGGCGGCCAGCGCAAGCGCGTGATCGCCATCGCCCAGCGCCTCAAGTGCGGTCAGCACGGGGCGCCCATCGGTCAGGGTGCCGGTCTTGTCGAAGGCCACGCCCTGCACGCGGTCCATAAGCTGAAGTGCACTGCCCTTGCGGAACAACACCCCCAATTCGGCGGCGCGGCCCGTTCCCACCATCACCGATGTGGGTGTGGCCAGCCCCATCGCACAGGGGCAGGCGATGATAAGCACCGAAACCCCCGCCACCAGCGCAAAGGTCACATCAGGACCGAAGGCCAGCCAGACCAGCACTGTCAGAACCGCAATACCAATCACGACCGGCACAAAATACATTGTCACCTTGTCGACCAGCGCCTGAACCGGCAGTTTCGCGCCCTGCGCCCCTTCGACCATGCGAATGATCTGCGCCAGAACCGTGTCGGCGCCCGTGCGCGTAATGGTCATACGGAACGCCCCTGCCCCGTTGACTGTGCCACCCACCAGCCTGTCCAGCGGTCCTTTGGACACGGGCAGCGGTTCGCCCGTTATCATGCTTTCATCGACCAGCGCCTCGCCTTCGGTCAGTTCGCCGTCGGCAGGAATCCGTTCGCCGGGGCGCACCAGAACCACATCCCCCGCGACCAGCTTCGCTGTTGGAATATCGACTTGCGCACCATCGCGCAGCACCCGCGCGGTCTTGGGCTGCATCCCGACCAGTCGCGCAATCGCAGCCCCTGTGCGCCCTTTGGCGCGCGCTTCCAGCCAGCGGCCCAGCAGGATCAGCGTCACAATAACTGCCGCCGCTTCAAAATAGACCGCGCGCGTGCCTTCGGGCAATATATCGGGGGCGAAGGTGGCAATGACGGAAAACCCCCATGCCGCGCCCGTGCCTACGGCCACAAGGCTGTTCATATCAGGGGCCGCACGCCACAGCGCAGGCAGGCCGCGCAGGAAGAACATGCGCCCCGGACCGGCCAGAACCGCCGTTGTCAGAACGAACTGCACCAGCCATAGCGTCTGCATTCCGATTGTATGGTGCAACCAGTGGTGAAAGGGCGGAAAGGCATGGCCGCCCATTTCCAGCACAAAAACCGGCAGCGTCAGCGCGCCCGCAACCCAGAAGTTCCACCGCATATGCGCGGCTTCGCGGCTTTGGCGCGCGCGCGGGTCACTGTCTTGCGTTGCATCATCCGACAGAATGCGCGCGGGATAGCCCGCCTGTTCCAGCCGTTGCAGTAGTCCCGCCGGATCGCCCTGACCATCCGGATAGGTGACCTGCGCGCGTCCGGTATTCAGGTTGACACTGGCGCGCAACACCTGCGGGTCCGACAACAGCGCCGCTTCGGCACGCGCAACGCAAGACCCGCAGGTCATGTTGTCCAGTTCCAGATCGATCTGCGCCACGCGCATGGGATAGCCTGCCTTGCGCAAGGCCGTCTGCACCCTGTCCAGGCCGACACCGTCATCCAGCCGGATCGTTGCCTGCGACAATGCCAAGTTGACGCTGGCATCGTGAACCCCCTCAACCGCATTCAGGGCCGTTTCCGCGCGCCGCACACAGCCCGCGCAAGACAGGCCATCAAGTGGGAAGGACCGGCTTGCCGTGATCTGGTCGGTATGGACATTCATCGGTGAACCCCTGCAGCAAGTGTATCTGCACCACCACATGGCCCTTCCAGTAGATGGAGGGTCAAGGCCTAACGATAGAAAATACCGAAAATCGCGTCCAGCAAGATGTCATGTCCGGGTTTGTCCCTGCAATTGTGCAAGTCTGGCGGCTATGATGGTCCTTGCGGCCTCGACGGCCTGTGTGATGCTCATCTCGGTCGTATCAAGGATAACTGCGTCACTGGCGGCACACAGGGGCGCATCTGCACGCGCCATGTCGCGCGTATCACGTTCGCGCACCTGCCTTAACACCTCATCATAGCTTGCCGCCCCGTCCCCCGCTTCCAGCCAACGGCGGCGGGCGCGGGTTTCGGCGCTGGCGGTGATGAACAGTTTCACCTCGGCCAGCGGGCAGATCACGGTGCCAATATCGCGCCCGTCCAGAACCGCGCCGCCGTCGCGGCGTGCAAAATCCCGCTGGAACGCGGTCAATGCGGCGCGCACTTCCGGAATTGCGGCAACGCGGCTGGCGGCCTCGCCCGCTTCAAGGCTGCGCAGATCATCGCGCGCCAGATCATCGGGTGTCAGCCCTTTTGCCGCGGCCACTGGGTTGCCGCCCTTGGCGCCAACTGCGCGATACAGCAACCCCGTATCCAGATGGGCGAACCCGAAGTCGCGTGCCACAGCACGGCTGATTGTGCCTTTGCCAGCGGCGGCAGGGCCATCAATGGCAACTGTGAACTGCATCATCTCCTCCGTAAGTGCCAGGCCCCCTCTTGCCTGTATTGTCACCCAACTGCAACGATGAAGCGCATTCTTGTGCTGGCCCGAATGCGTTCGTGGAAAAGAAAGAAAACTAGCCTATCTGCCGATGCAGAACTTGTCTTCAGATTCGTCAAATGAAAGCCCGCGTAAATGTTCAAACCCGCCATATTCATCGCCCCCCTGATTGCTGCAACAATCGGGCTGGGTGCAGGACCGACCGCCGCACAGGACCGCGCCCTTGCATTCTCGCTGACCGGCGGGGTGGCAACGGCGCCTAAATATTTCGGGGCCAGCCGCAACAGCATATCACCGGGCGGGGCCTTCGGGTTTACGGGATTAAGTTTCGGGCGGGTGCAACTGGGCAATCCGGATGGTCCGGCCCAATTCGCAACCGGCACCGGCCTGCGCGGGTCGCTGCGCTATATCCCCAAGCGCAAAGGGGAAAAGGAACTTGCCGGTCTGGATGATGTGAAAGCATCGCTTGAAATTGGAGCGGGCGTGCACCACACAGCCGAGTTCTGGCAGGTGTTTGCCGACCTGCGCTATGGTGTGATCGGGCATAAGGCGGTCGCGGGTGAATTGGGCGCGAATGCAATCTATCGCGGTGCCAATGGTCTGGTGGTGCATGCAGGCCCGCGCGCGGGCTTTGGCAATGCGCGGTTCATGCGCAGCTATTTCGGTGTCACCGATGCGGAATCTTCGGCATCGGGGCTGGCGGCCTACAGGCCATCGGGCGGTGTGCATTCTGTGGGCGTGGAACTAGGCATGTATCAACCCTTAAGTGACGATTGGGGCATTACGGGCACGTTGCGCTATGACCGGCTGCGCGGGGATGCGGGCAATTCGCCAATCGTGCGTCAGGGCAGCCGCGATCAGGTCGGGGCCTCGATCGGGGTGACGCGGCATTTCAACTTCCGTTTCTGACGCAAGCCCGCGATGTCCGTGACGGTGGCATTTACGTCTGCCGCGCGCTAGGTCTGGGGGAAACCGCAACAGAATCGGAGTGCGCATGCCCCACCCTACCCCCCGTCCTGCCACAGGCCCGCTGGCACCGGAATTCGTGACCTTTGATCTGGACATGCTGCAAACGCATGAAGGCCATGTTGTCATATTCGCCGAAGCGGACGCGCCCTTGCCGCGCGCGACAAAGCGTGCGGACAAGCTGACGCGCGGGGCCGTGTCGCGCGCGGTCGCAAGTGCGCGTTTCGCGGCACGGGACGCGGGCGGCGCGGTGGTTCTGAACTGGCCTGCGGGCATGCAGGCCGAGGCCCTTGTGATTGTGCGGCTGGGCAAGGGGGCGTCCGCAGCCACATTGCGCGCGGCCGGTATCAGTATTGGCAAGGCACTGTCAAAAGCCCCTGCCCTGATCTGTGCCGATGCCACGCCCCTGCCCGAACTGCTGCAAGCTACGGCCTTGCGGGCCTATCAGTATCAGGCGCAAAAATCCGACCCCAAGCCCGGTTTTGGCCCTGTCACAGTGATGATCCGCGACACGGACAAGGCCGCGGATTGCGCCGATGCACTGGCCGTGGCCCGCGCCGTCCACCTGACCCGCGATCTGGTCAACGCCCCCGCAAATGTGCTGACCACCACCAGTTTCGCCGAACAGATCAGCGACATGAAAACGCTTGGCCTGAAGGTGGAAATTCTGGACGAGGACGACTTGACCCGCCTTGGCCTGCGCGCGCTTCTGGCAGTCGGGCAAGGGTCTGAAAGCCCGTCAAAACTGGCAATCCTGCACTGGCAGGGGGCCGAAGGTGCGCCGCTGGCAATTATCGGCAAGGGCGTCATGTTCGACACGGGCGGCGTGTCCATCAAACCCGCGGCAGGCATGGAAGACATGACCATGGATATGGGTGGTGCTGCGGTCACTGTCGGCCTGATGCAGGCACTGGCGACACGCAAGGCGCGCGCGAATGTCGTGGGACTGGTGGGTCTGGTCGAAAACATGCCCGATGGCCGCGCCCAGCGGCCCGGCGATGTCGTGAAATCGCTGAAAGGCGACATGATCGAGGTGATCAACACCGATGCCGAGGGGCGCATGGTGCTGGCCGATGTGCTTTGGTATGCGCAGGACCGCTTTGCCCCGCGCGCCGTGATCGACCTTGCCACATTGACAGGCGCCATCATCATCGCGCTGGGGCATGACAAGGCGGGCGTATTCTCGAATAATGACGCCTTGGCCAATGCCTTTTTGAAGGCCGCAGATCAGGTGGGCGAAGGGGCGTGGCGCATGCCGCTTGGGGCAGGCTATGACAAGCTGATTTCGTCACGGATTGCGGATGTGAAGAATTCGGGCGGACGCCCTGCCGGTTCCATTACGGCGGCGCAGTTCCTGCAACGTTTCATCATGCCCGAAACCCCGTGGATACACCTGGACATTGCCGGTGTGGCGCTGACGAAATCCGACAGTGCCCATGCGCCCAAAGGAGCGTCAGGCTGGGGCGTTCTGGCGCTGGATGCCCTGATCCGTGCGGAATTCGAGGACGGCTGAGCATGGGCAAGGTCATGTTCTATCACCTGACGCGCAACCCGCTGGAGGTTACAGCGCATATGCTGCTGGAACGCGCGTATCAAACAGGGTGGCGCGTGACCGTGCGCGGACGCAGCGACGACGTGCTGGCGCGACTGGATGAGATGCTTTGGTCGCGCGACAAGGCGGGGTTTCTGCCACATGGCCTTGCGGGCGGGGCCGATGACGCCGATCAGCCCGTCTTGCTGACGACGGACCACGCCTGCCCCAATTCCCCCGCCTGCCTGATGGTCATCGACATGGCCGAGGCCACCCCGCAAGAGGCCCTTGGGCTGGAGCGGTTATGGGTCTTGTTCGACGGGCATGACCCTGCCGCCATGGACAAGGCGCGCAGCCAGTGGAAGGCCG
Source organism: Roseinatronobacter sp. (assembly GCF_051859525.1). Lineage (NCBI taxonomy): Bacteria > Pseudomonadati > Pseudomonadota > Alphaproteobacteria > Rhodobacterales > Paracoccaceae > Roseinatronobacter > Roseinatronobacter sp. The sequence goes on from NZ_JBHYFM010000023.1 coordinate 17,647, forward strand.
TGGCAGCCGCAGGCGTGCAGGCGGAATACTGGTCCGAGGACAGCGGGCGGTGGCAGTTGAAGGCACAATCTGGCGGGTGACGCGCGGGCGCACAGGTGGAATTTGAGTATTTTTGGCAAGATGAAGTCAAATGCGGTTCCAGTATCCGGCGGCGCAGGCTAGTAAGCAGGCAAACACCACAAGTTCGAGAGGCGCGCGCATGATCCTTTATCCGGCAATTGATCTGAAAGACGGGCAATGTGTGCGCCTGTATAAGGGCGCTATGGATCAGGCGACCGTGTTCAATGACGACCCAGCCGCGCAGGCCCGCGCCTTTGCGGCGCAAGGGGCGGAATGGCTGCATCTGGTGGATCTGAACGGGGCCTTTGCGGGCAGTCCCGTCAATGCAGGTGCGGTCGAGGGGATTCTGGCCGCTGTGGATATTCCCTGCCAGCTGGGTGGCGGCATCCGGGATATGGCCACGATCGAGATGTGGCTGGACAAAGGGCTGCGCCGTGTGATCCTTGGCACCGTGGCCGTGGAAAACCCCGATCTGGTGCGACAGGCGGCGGGTGCGTTTCCCGGTCGGGTGGCTGTGGGAATTGACGCGAGAGAGGGGCGCGTGGCGACCAAGGGTTGGGAGACCGAAACCGATGTCGAGGTGACAGAACTGGCCCGCCGGTTCGAGGATGCAGGCGTTGCGGCGATTATCTATACCGATATCAACCGCGACGGGGCGATGCAGGGGCCGAATGTGGCGGCAACTGCCGCCCTTGCGCAGGCCACGCGCATACCTGTCATCGCCTCGGGCGGCGTGTCGCGGCTGGAGGATCTTGTGGCCTTGCGCGATTGCGGCGCAGCGCTGGACGGGGCCATTTCGGGCCGCGCGCTGTATGATGGCAAGCTGGATCTGGCACAGGCCCTGGCGGCCCTGAAAGGGTAGCCGCCCCCGCTATGCGGGGGGTAGGTTGCGCGCGGCCTCTCGCTGCGCGGGTTTGCTGAGGGCGGACCCCGGCCCCGCCAGAAATTCGCGCACGCGGTCCGGATTGCGGCGCGACAGGTCACGAAGCCACCATGCAATCGCCTTCTGGATGAACCTGTCACGGTCGGGCACCAATTGTTCGGCCCAGCCAAGCACCTGTTCGCGCGCGGCAATATCGGCGGCTTTGGGATGGGGCAGTCTCGCCCAGGGCAGCGTCATGACCAAGGCCGCGCGGCGCGTCCACATATTGGGGTGGGTGATCCAGCCCGCCACCTGGTCCAGTCGGGCAGGATCGGCCTGCAACCGCTTGGCCCCTGCAATGGCCGCATGATCCGCCAGCGCCCAGCTGTCGAAATCCTGCGCCCATGTCGCAATCATGGTCCATGCGGTGCTGTCTTCCGGCCGCATGCGCGCCTGTGTCAGCAGCTTTGCCGCCAGAATACGCGCCTCATGGATGTTGCTGTCCCACAGTGCCTGCGCCATATCGCAGCGCGCGGGCAGGCCGTGGTCGCGGCGCAAATCGCGCGCCATCTCGTCCAGAAGCTGCGCCGATATGCCCAGAAAATCGCGCGGGGTCTTGTGATAGGCGGCCATTTCAGCCGCCTTGCCCGCGTCCGACAGGCTGCGCAGATGCGCCAGCAGGTCTGCGCTGTCGCCGGTCATTCGACCGTTACCGATTTGGCCAGATTGCGCGGCTGGTCCACATCGGTGCCCAGATGCAGCGCCGTGTGATAGGCAATAAGCTGTGCAGGCACCGCATAGACAATCGGCGCGATAAGTTCGGGCACGGCCGGCATTTGCAGGCTGCGCGGCACATCACCCGCCGCCGCCAGCCCCTGCGCGTCGGAAATCAGCAAGACCTGCCCCTGACGGGCCATCACCTCGTGCATGTTGGAAATCGTCTTTTCAAACAACGCGTCATGGCGGGCGAAAACGATGACAGGCAAATCTTCGTCAATCAGCGCAATCGGGCCGTGTTTCAGTTCGCCCGCTGCATAAGCTTCGGCATGTATGTAGCTGATTTCCTTTAGTTTCAACGCACCTTCCAGCGCGATGGGATACATGACCCCGCGCCCCAGAAACAACACATCACGGGCCTTGGACAAGGATTCAGTGACGCGGCGGATTTCTTCTTCGCGGTCAAGCGCTTGTGCGATGAAACCCGGTGCACTGCGCAACTGCGCCACAAGATCGGCGTGTTCGGGCGCGGCAAGATGCCCGCGCGCCAGCCCGGCTTGCAAGGCCAGCAATGCCAGAACCTGCAACTGCGCGGTAAATGCCTTGGTCGAGGCCACGCCGATTTCCGGCCCTGCATGGATGGTCAGCGCCAGATCGCTTTCGCGCGCGATGGAGGATGTGGGCACATTCACCACCGACACCACTTGGGCCACACGCCCCTGCACATGGCGCAACGCGGCCAATGTGTCGGCGGTTTCGCCCGACTGGCTGACAAACAGCGCCATATTGTCCGGCCCCAGAACCGGATCGCGGTAGCGGAATTCGGAAGCGATATCCAACTCGACCGACAGGCCCGCATATTTTTCAAACCAGTATTTCGCCACCTGACAGGCATAAAATGCCGTGCCACAGGCCACCATGACCAGCCGGTCGGCGCGCGCGAATTCCAGCCCTGCCGGCAGGTCCAGCCCGTCAGGCCCTGAATATTGTTCCAGCGCGGCTTGCAGCACGGCGGGCTGTTCGGCCATTTCCTTGGCCATGAAATGGCGGTGGCCGGATTTGTCCACGCGCGCGGAGTCAACATTGATATGCTGCATGCGCCGGTTGGTCTGGTTGCCGTCGGCGTCGAATATCTGCGCGCCTGCCCGTGTAATGACCGTCCAGTCCCCGTCTTCCAGATAGGTGATGCGGTCGGTCATCGGCGCCAGCGCAATAGCGTCCGAGCCCAGATACATTTCACCATCCCCATGCCCGATCGCCAGTGGCGAGCCGCGCCGCGCGCCGATCATCAGGTCGTCCTCGCCTGCGAACAGGAAGGCCAGCGCGAACGCCCCCTCCAGCCGCGACAGGGTTGCGCGCGCGGCCTGAACCGGCGTCATGCCCTGATCCAGATACGCACTTGTCAGTTGCACAATCGTCTCGGTATCGGTCTGGCTGCTGAAATGCGCGCCTGCCGCGCCCAGTTCGTCGCGCAGGGCGCGGAAATTCTCGATTATGCCGTTATGCACCACGGCCACGCGCCCCGCCTGATGGGGATGGGCATTTTCCACGGTCGGGCTGCCATGGGTGGCCCAGCGGGTATGGCCAATCCCCGACCGGCCCGGAAGTGCGTCATGCACCATCACATCCGACAGGTTGATCAGCTTGCCCACCGCACGGCGGCGGTCCAGATGGCCGCGATTGACCGTCGCAATGCCCGCGCTGTCATAGCCGCGATATTCCAGCCGTTTCAACGCATCCAGAATCAGCGGCGACACTTCGTGATTGCCAAGAACACCAACAATACCACACATACCAATTATCCTTTCACGCGCGCGGCTTTTGCGGCGCGCAACTTGTCCATCAGCCGCTTGCCAAGCCCCGGTTTGGTGTCCTGCCGTGCCCGTCCCAGCGCAAGCGCGCCATCGGGCACATCACTGGTAATGACCGACCCCGACCCTGTCATGGCATGCGCGCCCACAACAACAGGCGCGACCAACATGGTGCTGGACCCGATGAAAGCCCCTTCGCCAATGGTGGTATGATGCTTGAACACCCCGTCATAATTGCATGTGACCGTGCCCGCGCCCAGATTGGCCCGCGCGCCGATATCCGCATCACCGACATAGCTGAGGTGGTTGACCTTCGCGCCCTCGTCCAGCGTGGCATTCTTGATTTCAACGAAATTGCCGACGCGCACATCCTCGGCCAGTTCTGCCCCGGGGCGCAGCCGCGCATAGGGGCCGACCACCGCCCCACGGCTGACATGCGCGCCTTCCAGATGGCTGAACGCGCGGATGGTTGCGCCACCTTCAACGCTGACACCGGGGCCGAACACGACATAGGGTTCGATGATACTGTCGCAGCCGATCACCGTGTCCTGTGCGAAAATCACCGTATCTGGCGCTTGCATGGCCACGCCGTTTTCCAGTGCTTGCATGCGCGCGCGCGCCTGAAAGGCAGCTTCTGCGGCGGCCAGTTCGGCGCGGGTATTGATGCCCAGTGTCTCGGATTGCGGGCAGATCACGACACCGGCGGACAGGCCCTGCGCGCGCGCAAGCGCCACAATGTCGGTCAGGTAATACTCGCTGGCCGCATTGTCATTTCCGACCTGCGCAACAAGGTCGAACAATTGCGCACGATCCGCACATATCACCCCGCTATTGCAAAGGGTTATCGCGCGCTCTTCATCCGTTGCATCCTTGAATTCAACGATACGTTCCAGCGTATCCCCCGCCGTGACCAGCCGCCCGTAGCGCGCGGGATCCGCGGCAGTGAACCCCAGCACGACAACATCATGTGTGGCGCGTGCCGCGCGCAGCGCGTGCAGCGTCTGCTCGCTGATAAAGGGCGTGTCGCCATACAGCACCACCACATCACCGGACGCCCCGGAAAGTGCATCAGCCGCCTGCGCCACGGCATGCGCGGTACCCAGCTGCTGCGCCTGCACCACGACCTTGGCGCGCTCGTCCTCGGACAGAACGACATGTTCCACCTGATCCGCGCCGTGCCCCACCACGACGACAACATGATCAGGGTCCAATGCGCGCCCTGCACGCATGCAATGAAGGACCAGCGGCACCTGCGCCAGCGGGTGAAGGACTTTTGGCATATCCGATTGCATGCGACTGCCCTGTCCGGCAGCAAGGATAATCAACGAAACCGACATAATGCCCCACTCTTTCTATAATTTTTGTTGCGCGGTTCTGCCCCAATTACGGCACAGGACGCAAGGCACACAAGGTTCACTTCTGATTTCAGGCTGAAACAGGCAAAAATCGGTATGTCCCATTTCCAATTTGACAGAAATCAACGTCATGGGCGAAGCTGGGTGTCAAACTATGCCCAGCGCAACAGGAAAATGAAGGACTTAGAACATGTATGGCAGAATAATTGTCGCGGTGGATCTGGAACATACCGATCAGGCCAAAGCGCTGGTCAGGCGCGCGGCCAGCTTGTTGGATGCGGGCGGGGAAATGCGCCTTGTCCATGTACTGGAGGAAGTGCCCGGTTTCATTGCCGCGCAATTGCCGCGCGACACACAAGAACGCCGCCGCGCCGAAGCCGTGGTGGAACTGAAGGCCATGACAAACCCTGCCGATGGCCTGCGCGTTATCGAGGATGTGCGCTATGGCGCGGCATCAGGGCAGATCATGCAGGCCGCCGAGGACAGCAATGCCGACCTGATCATGATTGCCAGCCACAAACCCGGACTTGGGGACTATTTCATCGGGTCAACTGCGGCGCGCGTTGTGCGCCATGCGACCTGTTCCGTGCTGATTCAACGCTGATACAACCAAAGGAAACCATAAATATGTATAACTCCATCATCATCGCAGCCGCATTGTTCAACGAAGGGGCCACAACCCGCGCGGCGCTGGACAAAGCGCGCAAATTGCTGTCCGAGGGCGGCAAGGTCACGCTGGTGCATGTCATCGACGAAATTCCCGGCTATGTGGCCGCTGCCATTCCGCAAAGCCAGATTTCGGCACGCCGCCGCGATGTCGAGGAACAGCTGGCCGCCATTGCCGGCGAATATTCCGATATGAGCGTCAGCACGGTCATTCGTCAGGGCCAGCCGTCAGCGTCGATTCTGGGCTGCGCCCAGGAGGCAAACGCCGACCTGATCATGATCGCCAGCCACAAACCGGGGTTGAGTGACTATTTCATCGGCTCGACCGCCGCGCGGATTGTCCGGCACGCACAAGTGTCTGTTCTGGTAACGCGCTAGGCCAACGGACTGTTGCACCCCCCCGCGCCGTCACCATGGAGGGCGCGGGGGTTTGCTTTGCATGGCATGCTGTGCCATGCTTCACGCAATCAACCGACGCGGGAGAGACCTGAATGTATAAATCCATCGTTATTGCCGTTGCCCTGTTCAACAGGGGTGCCACCAGCCGCAGCCTGATCGACAAGGCGAACAAACTTGTGGAAGCGGGCGGATCGATCACACTGGTGCATGTGATGGATGAAATTCCGGCCTATCTGACCGCCGCTGTATCCAAGGACCAGCTGCTGAACCATCGCAAATCCATCCGGACGCAACTGGAATCGCTGGCCGCACGCGCCAAGGCCAAGAATGTGGATATCGACCTGCGCGGCGGACGCCCGTCCGAGAATATTCTGAAATGCGCCCGCGAATGCAATGCCGACCTGATCATGATTGCCAGCCACAAACCGGGGATGAGCGATTATTTCATCGGCTCGACCGCCGCGCGCGTTGTGCGCCACTCTCCGATATCGGTTCTGGTTGAACGCTGACGCTTTTTTCCGCCATATGCCGCGATCCGGCCTTTCCTATTACGCATAAGCCGTTATCTGAAGGGCAGATTACAGGAGGCGGCAGATGTCAGATGCGTTGGTCATTTTCACACCCTCGGGCAAACGGGGGCGTTTTCCATTGGGGACGCCGGTTCTGACGGCTGCGCGCCAACTGGGCGTCGATCTGGATTCGGTGTGCGGCGGGCGCGGCATATGTTCCAAATGCCAGATCTCGCCCGGGTATGGCGAGTTTTCCAAGCATGGTGTCACAGTGGCCAGTGATGCCCTGTCGGACTGGAACGCGGTTGAGCAACGCTATCACGACAAGCGCGGGCTGAAGGACGGGCGGCGGCTGGGCTGTCAGGCGCAGATCATGGGCGATGTGGTCATTGATGTGCCCGCCGAAAGTCAGGTGCACCGGCAGGTCGTGCGCAAGGCCGCCAGCGCGCGCCCCATCACCATGGACCCAGCAACACGGCTGTATCTGGTGGATGTGACCGAACCCGACATGCACGAACCCTCGGGCGATCTTGAACGCCTTTGCGACGCGCTGCGTGAACAATGGCAGATCGACACGGTGACCGCATCGCTGGACGTGCTGCGCAAGCTGCAACCGGCGTTGCGGCAAGGCGCGTGGCAGGTGACAGTCGCCCTGCACAAGGACCACCGCGATGGCCCGCATCGGGTTCTGGATATCTGGCCGGGGCTGTATGAAGGCGGGCTTTACGGTCTGGCGGTCGATCTTGGGTCCACCACCATTGCCGCGCATCTGTGCGATTTGCGCACCGGCGCGGTTGTGACATCATCAGGGATCATGAACCCGCAAATCCGCTTTGGCGAGGATCTGATGTCGCGCGTCAGCTATGCGATGATGAACCCCGGCGGCGATGTGGAAATGACACGCACCGTGCGCGAAGGCATGAACACCCTGTTTGACGCCATCGCGCAGGACGCGGGCATAACGGCACGCGAAATCATGGAAGCTGTGGTCGTGTGCAACCCTGTCATGCATCACCTGTTTCTGGGCATTGATCCTGTGGAACTGGGGCAGGCCCCTTTCGCGCTGGCCACGTCCGATTCGCTGTCGCTGGACGCGCGCGAATTGGACCTGCATGCCATGAACCCCGCTGCGCGCACCTATCTGCTGCCCTGCATTGCGGGGCATGTGGGCGCGGATGCGGCTGCGGTCGCCCTATCCGAGAGCCCCGAAACATCGGACGATCTGGTCTTGGTGGTTGATGTGGGCACCAATGCCGAAATCCTGCTGGGCGACAAGCGCCGCGTTCTGGCCTGTTCGTCCCCCACTGGCCCCGCATTTGAGGGGGCGCAGATATCATCAGGCCAGCGCGCGGCCCCCGGCGCGATCGAGGCCATTCGCATTGACCCCGCCACGCGCGAGCCGCGCTTTCGCGTGATCGGCTGCGATTTGTGGTCGGATGACCCCGCATTTGGCGATGCCATAGCGTCCACCGGCGTAACAGGGATTTGCGGGTCGGGCATTATCGAGGCTGTGGCCGAAATGCGCATGGCGGGGCTGGTGGACAAGTCGGGCCTGATCGGGTCTGCGGAACAGACCGGCACATGGCGCTGCCAGTCCGAGGGGCGCACACATGCCTATCTGATCCATGATGCCAGCGCCACGGGCGGGCCGCGCATTACCGTGACCCAAGGCGATATTCGCGCCATCCAACTGGCCAAATCCGCACTTTATGCGGGTGCGCGCCTGTTGATGGACGAAATCTGCGCCGATCATGTGGACCGCGTTGTTCTGGCCGGTGCGTTTGGCGCGCATATCAGCCCCAAACACGCGATGGTTCTGGGCATGATCCCCGACGCGCTGCTGGCGAATGTGACCAGTGCGGGAAATGCAGCCGGACATGGCGCACGCATTGCACTGTGCAGCGCCAGTGCCCGCGCCGCAATCGAGGCGACGGTGCGGCGTATCCACAAGGTCGAAACCGCCATCGAGCCGCGTTTTCAGGAACATTTCGTCAATGCCAGCGCCCTGCCCCATGCCGTGGACGGTTTTCCCGAACTGGCGCAGATTGTCACCCTGCCCGATGTAAGTTTCAACACCGGCGGCGGTGACGGCGATGGCGGGCGGCGCAGACGCAAGCGCGGCTAGATCATATTCACGGCGCTTAAAGCCTGCCCTTGTTCATAACAAAAAGCCCGGATGCAGCGCATCCGGGCTTTTCTGATAATATGTGCTGGCCCGATCAGTTGCCGGTCAGTTCACGCAGACGTTCCGCAACCTGTTCCAGCAGTTCGGGGTTGTCACCGGCCGCTTGCAGCAGGCTTTCGATTGTCGCGCGTTCAGCCATACCCAGTCCGGCTGCCTCAATGCGCGCGCGGATCGCGTCAAGCGACAGGTCAAGGCCCAGTTCCTGCGTCTCGACTGCTTCCTCGATGGCGTCAGCGGTGGTTTCTGCAGCATCCGGCGACAGGTCCTCAGCCGCGTCCTCGACAGCGGCATCTACTGTTGCGGGATCGGTGCCTGCCTCTGTGCCATTCTGGCCGATGATTTCCTCGACCGCATCCTCGACGCTTTGCGATTCAGCAGCGACTTCGCCCTCAACGGCCTGATCAACGGTTTCGGCCGCTTCATCGGCGACATCGTCAAGCAATTCCTCGACGCTCGGCTCTTCCTCGATTGCGGCTTCTTCCTCAAGAACCGGCTCTTCCTCGATCGCGGGCTCTTCTTCGACGATCGGGTCTTCGACCGGCTCCTCAATCGGGTCCTCGATCGTCACCTCTGGCTCTGGTGCGGGAACCGGCTCGGGGGTGTCGCGCGACTGCACGCCCAACCAAATAGCCACAGCAACCGCAGCGGCGGCAATAATGATCAACATTGTTTTGTTCATATGTGGCATCCTTTACCATGATATCAATCTGGCGAAAGGTTATCGCAGAGTTTTCTGCACTTGCAAAGGTCAGATATGCACCCCTTTCGAAACAAGCGTGTTACTGCCCAGCAAGATTGAATCTTCGCGCTTGAATCACAGCCCCCGCGCCTTTATCCTGCGCCATCATTGAAACGCGAGAAGGAATCTTACCATAGCCCGCAGACCGCATAATGCCCCGCCGCAACGCGACACTGGCCCGCGTGTAAACGACCGCATCCGTGCGCCGGAAATCCGCCTTATCGGGGCCGAAGGTGAAAATCTGGGGGTTGTAAAACCCTCTCAGGCGATAATGCTGGCCGAAGAGGTGGGCCTGGATCTTGTCGAGATCTCGCCCAACGCGACCCCGCCGGTCTGCAAGATCATGGATTTCGGCAAATACAAATACGAATTGCAAAAGCGCGAAGCCGAAGCGCGCAAGAAGCAGCACATCATCGAGATCAAGGAAGTCAAATTCCGTCCCAACACCGACACGCATGACTATGACGTCAAAATGCGCAATGTCGTCCGCTTTCTGGAAGCTGGCGACAAGGTGAAGGTCACGCTGCGCTTTCGCGGACGCGAGATGGCACACCAGAATATCGGGTCCGAATTGCTGCACCGTGTCGCTGGCGACATCGAGGAGATTGGCAAGGTCGAAAGCATGCCCAAGATGGAAGGGCGGCAGATGATCATGATGATCTCTCCGCGCTGACGGACTTAGACCACGCGACATAACGGCCCGCTGCATTTTGTGGCGGGCTTTTTATTGCGGGTGGGTCTGGCCTGTTGCGGTCATTGGGTATTGCCCCAAGGTGCGGAATCAAGGCCGCAGGTGGCCCACACCATCGGCGGGCCGTCCCGCCAATGGCGCGGGCTTTATCCAAGTGCGAAGGGCAGCTTCAGGCCAACGACTGAACGACGCCTGCGCGTGTTCAACAACACACACATTGCAGCAGATCACACCGCAAGTTCCGAGGCCTGCCGCGCCAGTTTCTGCGCGATTGCAGGTTCCAGCGCGGGGGGCGCGGTGTTCAGCATGAACCCAAGCGTCAGATACATGCCTGTGGTTGCCATCAGGTCCAGCACCCCCTGTTTCCCCACCAGCGCCACCACATCAGCCAGTTGCGCGGGATCAAGGCGCTTGTTGTCCAAAAGCGCGTCAACAGCGCCCGCAAGCAGCGCATCTTCCGGCTGCATCTGGTCCGGCGCACCGCGCAGCGCGTTGATACGGCCCTTGTCCAGCCCTGCGGCCAGCCCGCGCACGACATGCTGGTTCCATTCATAGGCGCAGCCCACACGATGCGCGAGCCGCAGAATCACCACCTCGGCCCGTTGCGGGCCAAGGGATGTGTGCTGCACGATATGGGTGCGCAAATCCGTCCATGCCCGCAACAGCGCCGGATGGTGGGCCATGATGCGGTAAACATTCAACTGTCCGGCAAAGCCCGCGCGCATATCGTGCAGCGCTTGGGGCCAGTCCGTGTCGGACAGGGGCGCGAAATCGGGCACGCTCATGCCGCCAGCGCCGCCTTGACCGCATCGGACAGGCGCTGTGTCACCTGTGCAAGGTCGTCTTTGGTCACAATGAAGGGCGGGGCAAGAAGCACATGATCGCCCTGCACCCCGTCAATCGTCCCGCCCATGGGATAGACCATAAGCCCGCGCTCCATCGCCTCGCGCTTGATATGGGCGTGGATCTTGCGCGCGGGATCGAACGGGGCCTTCGTTTCGCGGTCGGCCACAAGTTCGATCGCCTGAAACAGCCCGCGCCCGCGAATATCACCAATATGCGGGTGCTGCCCGAAGGCCTGCTGCAGGTTGTCGCGCAACACCGCGCCCATGTCGCGGACATTGGCCAGCAGGTTGTCCCGCGCAATCACTTGCTGCACGGCCAGTCCGGCAGCCGCTGCCATCGGGTGGCCCATATAGGTGTGGCCATGCTGGAAGAACCCCGACCCGTTTGCAAATGCGTCATAGATTTTCTGGCTTAGCAATGTGGCCCCGATGGGCTGATACCCCCCGCCAAGCCCCTTGGCGATGGTCAGCAGGTCCGGCGCAATGCCGTCATGTTCGCACGCATACAGGCTGCCCGTGCGCCCCATGCCGCACATCACTTCGTCAAGGATTAACAACACCCCGTAACGATCACAAATCGCACGGATATGTTTGAAATAATCGCCCACAGCCGGCACGGCACCTGCTGTGGCACCGACCACAGGTTCGGCCACGAATGCCGCAACAGTATCAGGGCCAAGTTCCAGAATCTTCGCTTCCAGCTCGCCCGCTGCGCGCAAGGCATACTCGGCATCTGTTTCGCCCGCATGCTGTTCGCGGTAAGCGAAACACGGCGCTATATGATGCGCCTGCATCAGCAGCGGCTTGAACTGCGCGCGGCGCCATTCATTCCCGCCTGCCGCCAGCGCGCCCAGCGTGTTGCCATGATAGCTTTGACGGCGCGCAATGATGTGGCGGCGCTGCGGCTGGCCGGTTTCAGTGAAATACTGCCGCGCCATTTTCAACGCGGCCTCGACCGCTTCGGACCCGCCGGACACAAGATAGACATGGCTTAACCCATCAGGCGCGCTGGCAATCAGCGTGTCTGCCAGTTCTTCGGCCACATCAGAGGTGAAAAACCCCGTATGCGCATAGGCAAGCCGGTCAAGCTGCGCATGCAACGCCGCCAGCACATCGGGATGCGCATGGCCCAGACAGGACACAGCCGCCCCGCCCGATGCATCGATATACTGCTTGCCCGCCGCATCGGTAAAATGGATGCCCGCTGCGGACACGGCCTTGCGCGGGGGGGTATGGATGGAACGGTGCAACAAACGTGTCATGGGTCTGCCTTGTCATCAGGGAACTGAAAGAACGTGTTCAGCGTGGCCAGCTGGCGGTCCAGCCCGTCCAGCCGCGCCAGCGTTTCGGGATCATCGGCACGCGCCACCAGCGCTGCCAGCACATCGGCCATCAGGAATGCCGGTGTCATCGCATGCAGATAGGATGCGCTGGCTGTGGGCACGATCAGCGCGGTGTCATCCGCGCCGACCAGTGGCGAAAACGGGCTGTCGGTCACCGCGACAATGTGCAGGCCACGCTGGCGGGCCTGTTCCGTGGCATCCACGACCGCGCGGGTATAGGGCTGCACGCAGCACACAAACAGCGCATCATCAGCGCCTGCACGCAGCAACGGGTCAAACCCTGTGCCGCCCGCCATATCCAGCAAGATGGCGCGGTCACTGACCAGCGACAGCGCATAGTAGAAATGCCACGCCACTGCGTGGCTGGAACGCTGCCCAAGGCAGAATATGCGCGCGGATTTTGACAAACGATGCGCGGCACGATCAAGGGCACCTGCCACATCATGATTGGCCAGCCCCGCAATTTGTGCAGACGCATGCGAAATCATCGCATCGGCAGCGCCGGACACGCTGTCTGCATCAACCTTCAGGCGTTTTTGCGCCTGCCCGCTTAGCCCCTGCACCATGTCGCGCAGAATATCGGCATGCTGGGCGCGCAAGGCGTCAAAGCCGTCATACCCCAGCGCCTGCGCCAGCCGTGTCATGGATGCAGGCTGCACGCCTGCGCGTCGCGCCTGTTCGCGCATGGACAGCAGCGCCACATCGCGCGGGTTGTCGACAATCCATTGCGCGGCCTGGCGCAACTGGCCAGGCAATTCGGGCAGACGGGCTGCTATGCGGGACTGAATTCGTTGCATCATGCCAGCACAGATACCACGTTTGAATCACGCAAGCAACATTCATTTCCAGTTATGAAACATGTGTTTCATTCGCGCCTGAACGATAGCGGCGTGCCAGAGGCGGGGAACATGTCATGGCCTGCATCGAAGGCGGTGCCTTGCGCCAGCACACACATACGCCCGTCAGGCAATGTGACGGCAATGGTCCAGTCTGTGCTGCCGGTCGCTGCGAATAGCTCCATCACGGCACGCCCCGCCAGACCGATGGCGCGGCGCGATTGCGCAGCAGCGGACAGCAGTTCCAGAACATCCGCGCGCGCGCCACAGGACAGTCCTTGTGCGTGAGCCGGCACGGCCAACAAGGCAAGGGCGAAGGCAAGGCAGACAGGTTTCAGTCGCATGGATCAGTCCTTTTGCAGGGGGATTGGGTCAAAGCACAAGCCTGCCACAAAACCTGCCAAAACGCGGTAAAGGCACCGAACGCAGCGCCGCGCCGTGCAAACCGGCAGTTTTGCCGCGATGCAGCAAAACAGGGCTTGCCAAATGTAACCGAAACTGGTGTTTTGCACGCAATATTATTACGAGGAGAGACTCATGGACACGCGCCCCTTTCGATCGGTTCTGTATATTCCCGGCTCCAAGGAGCGGGCGCTGGAAAAAGCCACCGGCCTTGCCACTGATGCAATTATCTTTGATCTGGAAGATGCGGTTGCGATTGATGAAAAACCGAATGCCCGCAAGCTGCTGGCCGAAAAACTGGGCACGCTGGACTATGGCAGGCGCGCGAAGCTGGTGCGCATCAACGCGCTGTCCACACCCTGGGGCGCGGATGATCTGGATATGATTGCCACGGCAAAACCCGAAGCAATCCTGCTGCCCAAAGTGGACAGCGCCGCACATGTCGCCCACCTCTCCCGCCTGCTGGAGGCCCGCAGCGAAACCGCAGACACCCGCATCTGGGCGATGATAGAATCCCCGCTTGGGGTGCTGAACGCGCTGGAAATCGCGCAGGCGCCGCGCATGGCAGGGTTCATCATGGGCACGAACGATCTGGCCAAGGATATGGGCTGCCGGTTCCGCGCGGACCGCCTGCCGTTGCTGTCGGCGCTGCAACTGCCGCTGATGGCCGCCAAGGCCGCAGGCATTGTGGCAGTGGACGGGGTTTACAATGCCTTCAAGGATGATGACGGGCTGCGCGCGGAATGCCAGCAGGGCCGCGACATGGGTTTTGACGGCAAAACGCTGATTCACCCCGCGCAACTGGAGATCGCCAATCAGGTCTTTGCCCCCTCTGACGCAGAAATTGACCTTGCCCGCCGCCAGATTGCCGCCTTCGACGCGGCCACAGCAAAAGGCGAAGGCGTGGCGGTCGTGGATGGAAAGATCGTCGAGAATCTGCATATTGTGACCGCACAGCAAATCCTTGCGAAGGCAGACGCCATCGCATCCTTCACGGAGTAGCCATTATGGGAACCCCCCTTCTGATCCTTGGCGTTGCCCTTTGGGCAGGCGCGCATCAGTTCAAACGACTGGCACCTGAAAAACGCGCCGGATTGGGCGACAGGGGTAAGGGGTTGGTTGCGGTGGCCTTGCTGGCCTCGATCGTGGTGATGACCATCGGCTACCGCATGGCAGACCCTGTCTGGCTGTGGGTGTCACCGCCATGGATGACGCATGTGAACAACCTGCTGGTGTTTCTGGGCTTCTATCTGTTCGCCGTCTCGGGGCTGAAAACCGGCCTGCATCAGCGCATCCGCCACCCGCAATTGTCGGGGTTCAAGGCATGGGCGCTGGCACATTTGCTGGTGGTGGGCACCCTTCAGGGGGTTATCCTGTTCGGCGGTTTGCTGGCATGGGCGGTGGTGTCGGTTATCTTGATCAACCGCGCAAACCGCGACTGGACACGCCCGCCTGAAGCCGCAATGTGGAAAGAAGGCGTGGCGGTTGTCGGCGCGCTGTTTGCAATGCTGGTGGTGGGCCAGATTCATGGCTGGCTTGGCCCCTGGCCCTTCGGAGGATAACCCATGCGCGCCTACAGATTACTGACCGCAGAAGACACATCTGCCTTTTGCCACAAGGTCACAGAAGCCCTGTCCAAGGGGTGGGAGTTATATGGATCGCCCGCCTATGCACATGATCCGGCCACGGGGACCATGCGCTGCGCACAGGCCGTCATCAAGGATGTGGACGGCGCGTATGACCCGGAAGTGCGGTTGGGCAGCCTGTGATGTGACAGACCCTGCGGCGGGAAGATGAGTATTTTTAGCAAGATGAAGAGGGCAGGATGAGCAAGACCAGCGCAGGGCGTTTTTTTGAGGATTACCGGATCGGGCAGGTCATAGACCATGCCGTGCCGCGCAGTGTGGGCGCGGGGGAACGCGCGCTGTATCATGCGCTATATCCGGCACGCGGCGCGCTGTATTCATCCGATGAATTTGCCCGCGCCTGTGGCCTTCCCGCCAGCCCTGTGGATGATCTGGTTGCGTTTCACATTGTGTTCGGCAAATCGGTGCCTGATATAAGTCTGAATGCAGTGGCAAATCTGGGCTATGCGGCGGGGCGCTTCCTGCGCCCTGTCTATCCTGGTGACACGTTGCAAAGCGCCTCAGAGATCATCGGGCTGAAGCAGAATTCAAACGGCACATCCGGCGTCGTTTATGTGCGCACGCGCGGGCGCAACCAGCGCAATGAGGTGGTGCTGGATTATGTGCGCTGGGTCATGGTGCGCAAGCGTGATGCGGACGCCCCTGCCCCCGACACGGTGGTGCCGGACTTGCCGCAGGTGGTTGACCCGCAGGATCTGGTTGTGCCCGATGGGCTGGATTTCACCCGCTATGACTTCACCGCTGCGGGCGAGGCACATCGCTGGGGCGATTATGCCGTGGGCGAGCGGATTGACCATGTAGACGGCGTCACCATTGAAGAGGCCGAGCATATGCTGGCCACGCGCCTGTGGCAGAACACCGCCAAGGTGCATTTTGACGCCACCTTCCGCCCCGATGGCAAGCGGCTGATCTATGGCGGGCATGTGATATCACTGGCGCGGGCGCTGTCCTTCAACGGGCTGGCCAATGCCCAGATGATTGCGGCGATCAATGCGGGCGCCCATGCAAACCCCTGTTTTGCAGGCGACACCGTGCGCGCATGGTCCGAGGTTCTGGACCGCGCGGAAACACCTGCCCCCGGTGTCGGCGCGCTGCGGTTGCGGCTTGTGGCCACCAAGGGGGACGCGGGTATCTTGCGGACGGATGAGGGCAAATACCACCCTGATGTGTTGCTTGATCTGGATTACTGGGTCTTTGTTCCGCGCTAGGCAACAGCCGAGTCGGGCGGGTTGCCGATTGGTGATCACAAAACCGGCTTTATGTGATCACGTTTTGCAGAACTGTGATCACATACTGGATTTTCCCCGCAATTTTATTGCAAACCTTGCTGTTTTTATGGGCCGGAACGCGCCTGGGCGCGTGACATTTGCGTAAAAACCGCTATTGAAAGACCGAGAGCTTAGGCACTAGAGCCAGGCTGCGCGTGCAGCCCTGCCAGAGAGAAGGGAGCCATCCATGGCCGACGTGAACAGGGGCAACCGCCCGCTTTCCCCGCATTTGCAAATCTACCGCCTGCCGCTGGCTGCAATCTCCTCGATCCTGAACCGGATTACCGGGGTTGGCATGACACTGGCCGCAATGCTGATCATCTGGTGGTTTGCCGCAGGCGCCTTCGGGGCGGGGTATTTCGATTTTGTGGACGGGTTGCTGACATCCATTCTGGGCCATCTGGTGCTGATCGGATCGCTGGCGGCGCTGTGGTATCACATGCTGAATTCCATCCGGCACCTGATCTGGGACACAGGGCGCATGATGGATGTCGAAATCGTCGAGAAGACGACCTACGTCGTTTTTGCAGGCACCGTCATTCTGACGCTGCTGACAATCATCATCATCTGAGGGGGCGCGCAACATGGGGTTCAAAACAGATTATGCCCGCGTACACGGGTCCGGTTCCGCAGGCGAAGGCGCGCATCACTGGTGGTCGCAACGCGTCACGTCAATCGCGCTGATCCCGCTGACATTGCTGTTTATCGTGCCGTTTGGCCGCGCCTTGGGATCGGGGCATGACGCATTCATCGCCACCTATTCCAACCTGTGGCACGCTTTGGTTGCGGTGTTGTTCATCATCGCGGTTTTCGCGCATCTGCAACAGGGGTTGCAAACAGTGCTGGAAGACTATGTGCCAAACAAGGCCGCGCGCACAGTCGCGCTGCTGGCCAATACATTGCTGTGCTGGGCGTTCGGCGTTGCCGGTGTCCTGTCGGTTGCATCCGTCCTGTTCAGCGCCTGAGGGAAAGACATGTCTGCATACAAGATCGAAGAGCATACCTATGATGTGGTCGTGGTGGGCGCCGGTGGCGCGGGATTGCGCGCGACACTGGGCATGGCCGAACAGGGGTTGAAAACCGCCTGTGTCACCAAGGTTTTCCCGACCCGCAGCCACACAGTGGCGGCGCAGGGCGGCATTGCCGCAAGCCTGTCGAATATGGGTCCGGACCATTGGCAATGGCACATGTATGACACTGTCAAAGGGTCGGACTGGCTGGGCGACACGGATGCGATGGAGTATCTGGCGCGCGAAGCCCCCAAGGCGGTGTATGAGCTGGAACATTACGGCGTGCCGTTTTCGCGCACCGAAGAGGGCAAGATCTACCAGCGCCCCTTCGGCGGGCACACAACCGAATTCGGCGAAGGGCCGCCCGTGCAGCGCACCTGCGCCGCCGCCGACCGCACCGGCCATGCCATGCTGCACACGCTTTATGGCCAGTCGGTCAAGCAAAAGGCCGAATTCTTTATCGAGTATTTTGCCACAGACCTGATCATGTCCGAAGACGGGGTGTGTCAGGGCGTGCTGGCGTGGAAACTGGATGACGGCACGCTGCACCTGTTCAGCGCCAAGATGGTGGTTCTGGCCACGGGCGGTTACGGGCGCGCCTATTTCAGCGCGACATCGGCCCATACCTGCACTGGCGACGGCAACGGGATGGTGGCACGCGCGGGCCTGCCGTTGCAGGATATGGAATTCGTGCAATTCCACCCGACCGGCATTTATGGCGCAGGCTGCCTGATTACCGAGGGCGCACGCGGCGAAGGCGGCTACCTGACCAATTCCGAGGGCGAGCGGTTCATGGAACGCTATGCCCCCCATTACAAGGATCTGGCCCCGCGCGACTATGTCAGCCGCTGCATGACAATGGAAATCCGCGAAGGGCGCGGTGTGGGGCCGAACAAGGACCATATCCACCTGCACCTGAACCACCTGCCGCCCGAAACGCTGAAACTGCGCCTGCCCGGTATTTCCGAATCCGCGCGGGTGTTTGCGGGGGTTGACGTGAACAAGGAACCCATTCCTGTGCTGCCGACAGTGCATTACAATATGGGCGGTATCCCCACCAATTACTGGGGCGAGGTGCTGAATGCCGATTCTGACAACCCCGACCGCGTGGCCCCCGGCCTGATGGCTGTGGGCGAAGCGGCTTGCGCCAGTGTGCACGGGGCCAACCGGCTTGGGTCAAACTCTCTGATCGATCTTGTGGTGTTCGGACGTGCGGCGGCCATTCGCGCCGGTCAGGTTGTGGACCCCAAAGCGCCCAACCCCAAGCTGAACAAGGCCAGCGTGGACAAGGCGCTGGAGCGGTTCGACAGGTTCCGCAATCTGGATGGCGCGGTGCCGACAGCCGATTTGCGGCTTGAAATGCAAAAGGCCATGCAGTCGGATGCGGCAGTGTTCCGCACCGACAAGACGCTGGCCGAAGGGTGCCGCAAGATGCAGGACGTGGCGGGCAAGATGGCGGACCTGAAGGTGACCGACCGCAGCCTGATCTGGAACACCGACCTGATGGAAACGCTGGAACTGGACAACCTGATGCCCTGTGCGCTGACCACGATTGTGGGCGCCGAGGCGCGCAAGGAATCGCGCGGCGCACATGCGCATGAGGATTATCCCGACCGCGATGACGCAACATGGCGCAAGCATACGCTGGCTTGGGTCGACAACACGTCAGTGCGGCTGGATTACCGCCCCGTTCACACCGATCCCCTGACACCAGAGGCCGATGGCGGCATTTCCCTGAAGAAGATCGCCCCTGCCGAGCGCAAGTTCTGACGGGGCGCGGGCGCGGATGGCTTTCATCAGGAAACAGCTTCGGACTGCTATGAGAGTGCAAACAGGCCTTGCCTGTGCCGCGCTTCTGGCCCTGTCGGCCTGTGCCGATATGCAAGACCAACTGGCGCGCGATGCGGCACGCAGTGTCGTGCGCCCTGCGCTGGCAGACAACTTTCCCGGCGTGCCGTTGGAACCTGCCAGCGACTGCGTGATCAACAATGCCAGCGCAAGCGAATTGACGCGCCTTGCGCTGGCTGCGGGGCAACCCACCATCAGCCCGCAAACAAATGCGCTGGTGGTCGAGATTGCCACGCGCCCCGAAACGATTAGATGTCTAGCCACAGACGGGCTTGCCCCGTTCCTGCTTTAAGGAGGCACCCATGGTCCAACTGACCCTGCCCAAGAACAGCCAGATGCGCATCGGCAAGACCTGGCCGAAACCCGAAGGCGCAACAAACCTGCGCAAGTTCCAGATCTATCGCTGGAACCCTGATGACGGTGAAAACCCGCGGGTGGACACCTATTTTGTCGATATGGACAGCTGCGGTCCCATGGTGCTTGACGCGCTGATCAAGATCAAAAGCGAGATCGACCCCACGCTGACCTTCCGGCGGTCCTGCCGCGAGGGGATTTGCGGGTCATGCGCCATGAATATCGATGGCGGCAACCGGCTGGCCTGTATCTTCGGCATGGACGAGGTGAAGGGCGATGTGAAGATCTACCCGCTGCCGCATATGCCGGTGGTCAAGGATCTGGTGCCCGACCTGACGCATTTCTATGCGCAGCACGCATCCATCAAACCATGGCTGGAAACCAAATCGAACACGCCCGCCAAGGAATGGAAACAGTCGATTGAAGACCGCGAGAAACTTGACGGGCTTTATGAATGCGTGATGTGCGCGTGCTGCTCTACCTCTTGCCCCAGCTATTGGTGGAATGGCGACCGCTACCTTGGGCCAGCCGCCCTGCTGCATGCCTATCGCTGGCTGATCGATTCCCGCGATGAGGCCACGGGCGAGCGTCTGGATGACCTGCATGACCCGTTCAAGCTGTATCGGTGCCACACGATCATGAACTGCGCCAAGACCTGCCCCAAGGGTCTGAACCCGGCCAAGGCCATTGCCGAGGTCAAGAAAATGATGATTGCGCGCACGCATTAAGCACGCGGCGCAAACAACCCTGCAAAAAAGGCCGGCTGCATCTGCACCGGCCTTTTTATTGCGGGGGTATCAGTTGCAGTCGTCCGACAGCGCCGCAAGGCAGGATTGCGCCAGCGCCTCGGCGTCTGCTTGTGCCTCGGGCGGCATGACATCACGCAATGCCGCAATCAAATCCTGCGCGCTGTCATGGCCCGCGCCTTGTGCATTCAGCGCCCATGCCAGTGCCAGCCGGTAGCTGCTGCGCCCCCCCTGCCCGCGCGCCTGCATCAGGGCCAGATTATGCATTGCAGGGCCGGACCCCGCATGCGCGGCACGCAAGTACCAGCCACGCGCCGCGCCCGCATCCTGTGCCATTCCCTGCCCTGTTGCCAAGGCACGCGCCAGTTCAAACTGCGCGGCAACATGCCCTTGCAAGGCCGCATGTTCAAACCACGGCGCGGCCTGTTCCGGCTGGCACTGCTCTGTCAGCAAACTGCCAAGCGCGAATTGCGCCTGCTTGTGGCCTTGCTGCGCGGCCAGTTCATACCATTGCGCGGCGGCCTGCGGGTCCGGCGCGCCTGCCAGCCCCTGATCAAGGATCAGGCCGGACATGAATTGTGCGGTAATATCCCCCGCCTGCGCGGCCTGCAGATACCAATGCGCGGCCTGCGTCCAGTCATGGCGGTCAACCATCAGATCCGCCAGCGCGGTCTGGGCCGGCAGGTATCCCGATTGCGCCGCCTTGCCCAACCACAGATCGGCGTCATCCGCACTCATGCCGGCCTGCGCCCCCAAGGCCAGAACGCCCAGATTATACTGCGCCAGCACATCGCCGCGTGCGGCCAGCGGTTGCAGGATACTGACCGCGCGCTCACTCTCTGCGCGGTTCAGGTATTCCAGCGCATCCTCGACCCCCAGCTGCGCCATGGCGCTTGCCGGAAGGGTCAACAATGCCAGCGACACACACAGGTTTCGTATCACGCTTTGACACCCCGCGATTGTCCGAAGCAGGTCGCACTTATCTGCATTGGCACAGCCCACCCTTGTCTTTTGTCGGTACGGATTGCACAAAACAGCCAACCGGTTTTGAACAACGCACTCTGGATTTTTCCTTCTATACTGCGGGGTTGGGGTTCTGTCACGCCTTTGTGACACAGCTGCGACAGGTTGCGCCAATGGCCCCCGACCTTTATGCCTAACCCAAGATCAGGAGGCCCCATGACACCAGACCAGATTGCGCCGCTTTTCACCCGTTCCGATGGCAGTTTTCTGTGCGCGCGCTGGGGCCGCCCCATCGTGCCGGTCATCTTCGGGGTGGATGATGCGACACTTGCCACCATAAAGGGCGCGATTGAAGCAGTGGTCACGCTGGCCGGTCACAAAATGGCGGAAACCGACCCTGAACTGGGGGCAAACCTGATGGTCTTTGTCTTTCGGGACTGGTCGGAATTGCTGGAGGTGCCCAATCTGGACCGGCTTGTAGACGGGTTGGGGCCGCTGGTCACACGGTTGCAAGCGGCGGGTGCGAACCAGTATCGCGTGTTCCGTTTTGATGCGCAGAACGCGATACGCGCGGCCTTCGTCTTTGTTCAGATGGATGATGCCTTGTCGGATGTGCCCGCTGATGTTCTGGCGCTGTCACAGGCTGTGCAGGTCATATTGCTGTGGTCCGATCGTGCCTTCACAGACATGTCGGCACTGGCTGTTCATGACGACCAGACCATCCTGCGCCCCGAAATCGCAGATATCATTCGTGCGGCCTATGATCCGGTGCTGCCAGCTGTTGCCGATGACCCAGCCCATGCGCTGCGGCTGTCTGCGCGCATCGGGCTGCGTCAATAGGCGTTTGTGGCCTGTCGCGGACGTTCGGGGGGGGGCGCGAAGTGCCCGACCGCGGGGGGGCGCTCCCACAATTTTGGCGGGCAGTTTATGCTGCGGCTTATTGCGACAGTTCAAGGGTGCTGAGCGGTGAATAGCGCCCGCCCGGGGGGCGGTCGGGCGCTGCGCGGCGGCGCGCACGCGCGCCTTGATTCCGCGCCTTGGGTGACTGCTTCACGCCAGCAACCCGCCGTTCTGCACCCGCATATCTGTCCCCCGAAGGCATGCCAACCACCGCTATAGTTCCGTAAACCCGTGTACCCGTGCCGCCGTGACATGCTGCTTCTGCGGCAGCAGGCGCAACAGGAAGCGCGATTTATCCGCAGCGGACTTCCCTTCAAGGAATTGCAACCCGATCTGGTTGCCCTTGATCCAGCGCACTTCGGCGTGAACGATGACCCCTTTTGCATGCAATTGAAGCACTTCACCCGGATGTGTTGAAATGCTGCCCGTCAGCTTAACCCCCCCATCCGACACATCAACCAGATGAGATGTCAGCCGCACACCGTCACGGATAATCCCGATCGGGGTATTCTGGCGTTGTCTGGGGGTACGGTAACGCATGCATGTGCCTGTCAACCTGTGGGACGGGTGCAGTGTCGCCTGAACTGCTTGAGAAAGTGTTAAATCCGCTTTCACGTCAGGCAGTTTGATTGACTTGCGTCCCGTTTTACGAGAGAATCAGGGGCAAATATAAAAATGGCGCCAAATGTCGCCGCAATTTGAGCAGTCAAATGAATTTTTCGGTAAAGGTATTGGCGCTTGTCAGCGCAATAATTTGTGTGACCTGCACAGGTCATGCCGCAACATTGGAACAGGCGGGCAGGTCCATGTTGGCGGAAGATTTTGCCGCTGCGCGCGCGATTGCGCTGGCGGCAGATATCGACACGCCGGAAGATGAAGTTGAACGCGCATGGATCGTCGGGTTGTCGCATATGCGCGAAGGCGCGCCGCGCACGGCCCTGCCCTATCTGGAACAGACTGTGACGCAGGCCCCGCAGGTCACGCGTTTCCGGCTGGAACTGGCGCGTGCCCTGTACCTGACCGAACAGGATGACCGCGCCCGATATCATTTTGACAGCGCGCTGGCGGGGCAGCTGTCCCTTGGCGAAATCGCGGCCATTCAGGAATATCTGACCGCCATGGACCGGCGCAAGACATGGCAGGGGCATGCCAGTTTTGCCATCGTGCCGCAAACGAACCCCACACGCGC
This sequence comes from Roseinatronobacter sp., assembly GCF_051859525.1. Taxonomy (NCBI): domain Bacteria; kingdom Pseudomonadati; phylum Pseudomonadota; class Alphaproteobacteria; order Rhodobacterales; family Paracoccaceae; genus Roseinatronobacter; species Roseinatronobacter sp. Next base: position 40,991 of record NZ_JBHYFM010000023.1, read on the forward strand.
ATCAGGCGAAAGCCATGTCATGGTCGGGGGGCTTCTTCCTGTGCCGCTGGCGCCGGTCAAGCGCGGGGTGGGTCTGGATCTGGGGCTTGGGGCGACATGGTTGCCGCGACTGGGGCAGGATTTGCGCGGGCGTGTGCATGTTATGGCGAACGGACAGGTTTTTGAAGAAAGCCAACGGAATACATGGCGCTTGCGTGGTGAACTGGGGCTTTTGACACTGGGCGATCACGGGCGCCAGATCGGGGCCGGTATTGCCCTTCAGGCGGGGTTTGCCGATACGGGCCGCGTGATGGAAGGCGTGGGGATCTATGCCACATTCCAGCACCGTTTTGGCGCACGCACGCATATGTCCCTGCGGGTGAGCGCCGACAAGCTGCGTTATCCGCAAGTCGCCCTGAAAGCGATGGACGGGTGGCGCACCGGCGTGCAGGCCAGTGCCATCCATATTGTGACGCCGCAAATACGGCTGGACGGGGGCGTGTCGCTGGCGCGACAGAACGCCACGATGGATTTCAACAGCCGCACAGAGGCAGGCGTGAATGTCGGGGGCCAATACGCCCATTCCGGCGGCGTGACCACCGGTCTGGCTGTGGCAGGCCTGCAGACGCAATATGCGGCATCAAATCCGCTTTTGCCGCAATTCGCGCCTGCCCGTGATACGAATGTCAGCGTCACGGCATCCATCATGCACCGCGAACTGACTGTACGGGGGTTTGCGCCGGTGCTGCATCTGGGGGTCGAGCGTCAGGACAGCAATATCCCGTCACGGTCCTTCAGCAATATGCGCGCGTCACTTGGCGCAACGCGCAATTTCTGACAGCAGCGCAATGAAAAACGGCTGGACCGCGGCAGGCGCAGGTAAACAGGCGTCCGCGCTTGATCAAGGCGGATATTCCTAGACCGCCAGTTCCGCCCAGATCGGCACATGGTCGGACGGTTTCTCGCCTGCGCGTGTCTCGGTATCGATGCGGCAATCGCGCAGCAGATCTGCGGCATGGGCGTTCAGCAGGATATGGTCAATGCGAATACCGTCATTGCGCGACCATGCGCCCGCCTGATAATCCCAGAAGGTGTATTGCCCCGGTGCCTGATTGATGGCGCGGAACGCATCGGTGAACCCCAGATGCATGATGCGCCGGTATGCCATGCGCGATGGCAAGCGAAACAGCGCGTCATCCACCCATGCGTCGGGGCGCGCGGCATCTTCTGCCTGCGGGATGATGTTGTAATCGCCCATGACGGCCAGCGGCATTTCCTGCGCCAGCAGATCGCGCAAGCGGGCCTCCATACGGGCCATCCATGCCAGTTTATAGGCGTATTTGCCACCGGCCACCGGCTGGCCCTGCGTGTCCAGTTCAACGGGGTTGCCATTGGGCAGATACAGCCCGCACACCCGCAGCGCATGGCTGTCGCCGGTAACGGTAGCCTCGATCCAGCGTGCCTGCACATCGTCATCATCACCGGGCAGGCCGCAGGTCACATCCTCCAGCGGCAATTTGCTGGCAACGGCCACGCCGTTGAACCCTTTTTGCCCATGCGTATGCAGATTATAGCCGCGCTCCTCGATCAGGTCGCGCGGGAATGTTTCATCGGTGGATTTGATTTCCTGCATCACCAGCAGGTCGGGCGACGCGTCGTCCAGCCAGCGCGTCAGCGCACCTGCGCGGGCCTTGATTCCATTGATGTTGAAACTGGCGATTTTCATGGACCGGACCTTTCGCGGGCAGTGGGATTGCCTGCTTGTGCCAGTTCGCGCCGGTCCGGGGCAAGGCCGAAAGCAGTGATCGGCGGCGCGGTGTATCAATTTCGGCGTGAAGGGAATTGTTGGGAAAGCCCAAAGCGCGCGGAATCAAGGGCGCAGCCCGCCGCGCCATCGGTGGGCCGTCCCGCGGCCCACCGATCGCGCGGGCTTGGTCAAAATATCACCCACCCCCGCAGACCAGCTCCCCACAAAACCTTATGCCGGTCCGGCCAGATCACGCATTACAGCCCAGCAGCCTGCCGCAACAGGTTCAGTCCGGTGACCACAAGCATGATCAATGTCCAGCGCCGGAAACGGTCCGCGTTCAGGCGGTCCTGAATGAAGTAGCCCAGCCACAGGCCAATCATTCCAGGCACCACCATCGCGGCAGAAAACCATACAGATTGCGCATTCAGAACGCCCGACGCGCTATGGCCCGCAATCAACGCGATTGCGCCCACCAGAAACACAACCCCCAGCACCCGCACCATATCGCGTTTGCCCGTATCAACGGAAATCAGATACATCATCACAGGTGGACCCCACACGCCGGACACCCCGCCATACAGCCCGCCAACCGCACCGCTGATCCATTCCGCCCGCCTGCGCCGGTCAACGCGAACACGCAAGGGAATGTTCATAAGCTGCAACGCGGCAAAAGCCACAATCGGGCCGCCCAGAATGGCCAGCAACACCGTATGTGGCAGGAAAACCAGCATCTGCGCGCTGATCAACAGCAACACCACCAAGGCCGTCAACATGCGCCAGTAAACCCTGACCGATGCGAATGCCGCAGCACTGCCCTGCCGAAAAGCCTGGCTGAAATTCGTAACCAGTGTTGGCAGCGCCAATCCCGCAAGCGCCAGTTCCACCGGCATGACAGAGCTGAACCCAGAGATCATGACCATCGGCATGGCGAACCCCAAAGCGCCCTTGACCACACCTGCGAACACGGAAATCACAATCGCAGCCAGAAATGCGGACACGGGCAAACCCGCCAGCACAAGCTCCAGCATCTGCTCTTCTCCTTCGCTGCTCAAATCAGGGCGCAGGATATGCCGGATATCTGGCGCCTGCACCCTTATTCACATGTGAACCAACGCGGTGCAACCAGTCCCACACTGCGCGCAACCCTGCGACAGAATAATAAAGAATTACCGCGTCAAATTGAATTTTTCTTGCGCGGCAGGATTGAAGTCTCTATGTCATGCTGCATATGCAAAATAGAGAATGAACCAGACCGGAGTTTCCCATGCCGCATGATGGACAGATGATGCCCTCAGCCCTGCTTGACGACCTGCTCTCGCTTAGCAAAGCAGCCCTGATCCCTGTCGAAAGCGTGTTGGAGCAGGCAAAGGACGCCATGCGCGCGCGCGTGGCCCCCGCAGGCAAGGTGGACGCCACCCTGCTGGAGCAGGACCAGTATGCAGCGCATGCACTGGCATGGCTGGCAACCTATGTCGAAAGCCTGCGGCAAATGCAGGGTTGGGCCGAAACCCTGCACGCAGAGGGCGGGTTTGGCGAGATGGAGCGCCTGATCCACCAGATCGCGTTTGGCGAATACCTGAACCAGATTGCCGGTGGCATTGCCATGACACAAGGCGAGGTGGCGCGCCTGTCCGATCTGGGGGTCAGCGTCGATCTGGACAGCGGCGCTGCCGCAGAATTGCGCGCGGCTGGCAACAGCAATGCGGCCCGAATGGCGCTTGTCGCGCTGATGCGCCAGAATCATGGCCGCGCGACATTCGGCGCAACCGGACTGGACGATGATCTGGAAATGATCCGCGACCAGTTCCGCCGCTATGCCGAAGAACAGGTCACCCCCCATGCCCATGAATGGCACCTGAAAGATGAGTTGATCCCGATGTCGGTGATTGACCAACTGGCCGAAATGGGCGTGTTCGGCCTGACGATTCCCGAAGAATTCGGCGGACTTGGCATGCCGAAGGCCGCAATGGTGGTCGTGTCCGAGGAGCTTTCGCGCGGCTATATCGGGGTTGGCAGCCTTGGCACGCGCACTGAAATCGCGGCCGAACTTATCCTCTGTGGCGGCACGGATGCGCAGAAGGAACACTGGCTGCCGAAACTGGCGTCAGGGGAAATTCTGCCCACCGCCGTCTTCACCGAACCCAATACCGGATCGGACCTTGGCGCGTTGCGCACCCGCGCGGTCAAAACCGGCGATGATTGGGAAATTACCGGCAACAAGACATGGATCACCCATGCGGCGCGCACCCATGTCATGACTGTTCTGGCCCGCAGTATTCCCGACACGAGTGATTATCGCGGCCTGTCGATGTTTCTGGCCGAAAAGGAGCCGGGCACGGATGCGCACCCCTTTCCCACCCCCGGCATGACCGGCGGCGAGATCGAGGTTCTGGGATACCGTGGCATGAAGGAATACGAGCTGGCCTTCGACGCATTCAAGGTCAAGGGTGACAATCTACTGGGCGGGGTCGAAGGGCAAGGGTTCAAGCAGTTGATGCAGACCTTCGAATCCGCGCGCATCCAGACTGCGGCGCGCGCCATTGGTGTGGCCCAGAATGCGCTGGAAGTGGCCATGCAATATGCCGAGGACCGCAAGCAATTCGGCAAATCCCTGATCGAATTCCCGCGTGTGGCCAGCAAACTGGCGATGATGGCCGTGGAAATCATGGTCGCGCGGCAGCTGACATATTTCAGCGCCCGCGAAAAGGATGCAGACCGCCGCTGCGATCTGGAAGCGGGCATGGCCAAATTGCTGGGCGCGCGCGTGGCATGGGCGGCTGCCGATAACGGGTTGCAAATCCATGGTGGCAACGGGTTTGCGCTGGAATACCAGATCAGCCGCATTCTGTGCGATGCGCGGATTCTGAATATCTTTGAAGGGGCCGGTGAGATTCAGGCGCAGGTTATCGCGCGGCGGCTGCTGGGCTAGGGTTTGTTGCGCAAAAGTGGGAACCGGTTTTGAGCTTCTCGAACGTGCATGATCCAAGCAGGTTCCAGCCACGCAGAACTGGCCGGATGGGCGCGCGCGGAGGGAGGAGCCGCGCGCGCCCCGTTTTTATTGGTGTGGCGCGACTGGCGTGAAGGGGACATTCGGGTATTGCCCCAAGGCGCGGAATCAAGGCCGCAGGCCGCCGCGCCATCGGTGGGCCGGCGGCCGGGCGCCCCCAGACACACGTGGGACGGCCAAGCGAGGTACTCCGACACGTGCGCCC
>NZ_JBHYFM010000024.1:0-44633 GCF_051859525.1 Roseinatronobacter sp.
ACAATAGAATATGAACTGATTTCAAAAATCACGGCGCGGCTGAATGCGGCACTCAAGGCGCAGCCATTCAGTTTTGCAACTCTCGCCGAAGCCATGCACGAGAACCGCAGGCTCTGGGTGGAACTGGCGATCGACCTTGCCACACCTGGCAACCAGCTTCCCGACCAGCTACGTCTGCAACTTCTTGGCCTTGCGCAATTCTCACTGCGCCATACCGACACTGTTCTGGACGGCAAGGACAGTGCGGATGTTCTGGTCGATATCAATCTGGCAGTCATGCGGGGGTTGTCGGGCAAGGTGGATGTGTGATGACCAACCTTGTCATTCGTCTGGCCCCGCATGAACGTGTTCTGCTGAACGGGGCGGTTATTGAAAATGGCGACCGGCGTGCCAGCCTGTCTGTCAGGACACCGAACGCGCATGTCCTGCGCCTGCGCGATGCGATCCACCCGCAACAGGCCAATACGCCGGTAAAACGCACCTGCTATCTGGCACAACTTGTGTTGTCCGGTGATGCGGTTCCCGAAGATGCCCGCCAGCCATTATTGCGGGCCATCGAACAGCTTAGTCAGGTGTTCACCGATAATGACAGCCGCAAATTGCTGGACGATGCAACGACAGCTGTCATGGATGCGGAGTATTATGCGGCGCTGAAGGCGTTGCGCGCCCTGCTGCCGAGAGAGGCGAGGATGTTTGCCTCGGCCCCGCAATGAGTTTCCAGCCGGTCATTCCCATCGGGGGGCTTGCCGGCTGGGCCTTCCTGAACAAGACGCGCGAGAGGCAGGAGGCAAGTTTTTCGGCCTCTCCCGTGATCAAGAATGATCTTGAACATTTTACCAAAAACTTCGCATCCCTCACCTCCACCGAAGATCTGGTCAAGGACCGCCGCACATTTCGCGTCATTCTGCAGGCTTACGGGCTGGAGGATGATATCAACAGCACTGCATTCATCCGCAAGATCATTGATGATGGGGTTGAAGACCGCACTGCCCTTGCCAACCGCCTGACGGACAAACGCTACAAGGCGCTGGCGCAGGATCTTCAGTTTCTTGTGCCTGGCGCAACCGTTGCAGCGGCTGATGACCTGAAGGACCGCATTGTTGCACAATTCCAGACGCGCAGTTTTGAACGCGCCGTCGGGGATCAGGATCAGGATATGCGCATGGCCATGTCCCTGCAGCGGGAATTGCCGGAACTGGTGCAGGGCTACACGTCCGAGAACGCGCAATGGTTTGCTGTTCTGGGCAATGCACCATTGCGCAAAGTGATGGAGACGGCGTTGGGATTGCCCAAGGAATTCGGGGCGCTGGATGTTGATCAACAGGTCGTGCGCCTGAAAACTGCGGTGTCGCGGCGGTTCAATGTCCCCAATCTTCAGGCCCTGTCCGAGCCGGAGCATATGGACAAGCTGGTCAAGCGCTTTCTGGTAATGTCCCAGATCAGGGATATGCAGGTGTCGATGTCGTCGGCCTCGATTGCCCTGACATTGCTGCAACGCTGATCGGTGGTTGTGATCGTCGCCAACAGGCGCTTTTGCAGCAGGCGGCACAACACCCGCCTTTCGGGATTGCATTCTGCAATCGCACGGAAATCCGGCTCCGCGCAATGCGCTCAGGGCGCGTCAGGCTTGGATGGAATGGTCCGGATATGATCGCAGACGTGATCGATCCAGTTCCAATGACGGGATTATCAGATAGGTTGTGATGCATGAAATCACGTCACCTCCCATATGGGAGGTGACGTGTGCAAATCTGGTTGCTAGGTGTTGTGGAACGCTTACGCAAAAGAGAATTCATTCATGCATGCCACTCATCTGACCCATCTTCAGCGGCTGGAGGCTGAAGCGATACACATCATGCGCGAGGTGGTCACGCAGGCCGACAAGCCTGTCATGTTGTATAGCGTCGGAAAAGACAGCGCGGTCATGCTGCATCTGGCCAGGAAGGCGTTTTACCCGGCCCCCCCGCCATTCCCCCTATTGCATGTCGACACAACCTGGAAATTCCGCGACATGTATGCCCTGCGCGACAGGGCTGCGCGCAAGGCGGGCATGCAACTTCTGGTGCATCAGAACCCCGATGCAGTGCGACAGGGGATCAACCCGTTCGAGCATGGCGCATTGCATACCGATATGTGGAAAACCGAAGGGCTGAAACAGGCGCTGGACCTGCACGGGTTTGACGCGGCCTTCGGGGGTGCGCGGCGGGATGAGGAAAAAAGCCGCGCGAAAGAGCGTATTTTCAGCTTTCGTACGGCAAGCCACCGTTGGGACCCCAAAAACCAGCGGCCGGAACTGTGGCGGACCTATAATGCGCGCAAGAACAAGGGCGAGTCGATGCGCGTTTTTCCGTTGTCCAACTGGACCGAACTGGACATCTGGCAGTATATTTATCTGGAAAATATAGAAATTGTGCCGCTGTATTACGCGGATGAGCGCCCGACCGTGATGCGCGACGGGCTGCTGCTTATGATCGATGATGACCGTTTTCCGCTGGCCGCGGGCGAGAAGCCGGTCACGCGCTCGATCAGGTTCCGCACTTTGGGGTGCTACCCGTTGACCGGCGCGGTCGAGAGCAGGGCAAAAACCCTGCCGGAAATCATTCAGGAAATGCTTCTTACCACGACATCGGAACGTCAGGGCCGCGCCATCGACCATGATCAGGCTGCGAGCATGGAAAAGAAGAAACAAGAAGGTTATTTCTGAGGGGCATGACGCAATGACACAGATATACAAGACCGATGCGCTGATTGCCGAAGATATCAACAAATATCTGGAAACGCATCAGCACAAAACCATGCTGCGTTTCATCACCTGCGGGTCTGTGGATGATGGCAAGTCGACCCTTATCGGGCGGCTGCTCTATGACAGCAAAATGATTTTCGAAGACCAGCTTGCCACATTGGAAGCGGAGTCCAAACGCATGGGCACCCAGGGCGAGGCGATTGATTTTGCCCTGTTGGTGGACGGTCTGGCGGCGGAACGTGAACAGGGCATCACGATTGATGTGGCCTACCGGTTTTTTGCGACCGAGAAACGCAAGTTTATTGTCGCGGACACGCCCGGTCATGAACAATACACCCGCAACATGATCACAGGTGCCTCGACTGCCGATCTGGCGGTCATCCTGATTGACGCGCGCAAGGGTATTCTGACGCAGACGCGCCGTCACAGCTATCTGGCGCATCTGGTCGGTATTCGTCACATCGTTCTGGCCGTCAACAAGATGGACCTTGTGGACTATGACCGCGCTGTATTCGACCGGATTGTGACCGAATATCGTGACTTCGCGGCCAGCATCGGTATCGCGGAATTCACACCTGTGCCGATTTCGGGACTTGCGGGCGATAATATCACCACCCGCAGCGACAAGACGGCCTGGTATGACGGGCCTGTGTTGCTGGAACATCTGGAAACGGTCGAGCTGGACCAGACTGCGGAACAGGCGAAGCCGTTTCGTATGCCGGTGCAATGGGTGAACCGCCCGAATCTGGATTTTCGCGGGTTTGCTGGCACGATTGCCACCGGACAGGTGCGGGTTGGCGATGACGTGCGTGTGCTGCCCTCTGGCAAGACAACGGCGATTTCGCGCATTGTCACCATGGATGGTGATCTGGACATGGCTGTGTCGGGTCAGGCGGTGACGCTGTGCTTTCGCGATGAGATTGACTGCTCGCGCGGGCAGATCATCACGGCGGCGCAAAACCCTGTCGAGGTGGCCGACCAGTTCGAGGCGACAATCATCTGGATGGATGATGACGACATGGTCCCCGGTCGCGCCTATTGGCTGAAAATCGGGCCCCAGACCGTAAGTGCTGTTGTCGCACAGCCAAAATACCAGATTAATATCAATACAATGGAACATCTGGCCAGTAAGACGCTGGACCTGAACGCGATTGGTGTGGCAACCCTGACCACCGACCGCGAAATCCCCTTTGAACCTTATGCCCAAAGCCGCGATCTGGGCGGGTTCATCCTGATCGACAAGATGACGAACCGCACGATTGGCGCGGGGCTGCTGAATTTTGCACTGCGCCGTGCACAGAATATTCACTGGCAGGCGACAGACATTTCGCGTGAGCATCATGCCAGCATGAAGAACCAAAAGCCGCTGGTCTTGTGGATGACGGGCCTGTCGGGGTCGGGGAAATCCACCATCGCCAATCTGGTGGAAAAGAAACTGGCGCGCATGAACCGGCATACTTTCCTGCTGGACGGGGACAATGTGCGCCATGGGCTGAACAAGGATCTGGGCTTCACCGAGGCGGACCGCGTGGAGAATATCCGGCGCGTGGGTGAAGTGGCCAAACTGATGGCCGATGCGGGCCTGATCGTGATTACAGCGTTTATTTCGCCCTTCCGGTCTGAACGCGAGATGGTTCGGGCCATGCTGCCCGAGGGCGAGTTTATCGAGGTGTTTGTCGATACCCCCCTTGAGGAGGCCGAGCGGCGTGATGTCAAAGGTCTGTATGCGAAAGCGCGCGCGGGACAGTTGAAGAACTTTACAGGGATCGATTCCCCCTATGAAGCCCCTGATGCGCCGGAAATTCGCATAGACACAACCGCCATCACCCCCGAGGCTGCGGCCGAGTTGATCATATCAAAGTTGATCCCGTAACTGATCCCGCGAGGATGGCGCGAAGGGGACGCGGCAAGGCAGGAATGGCGGCCTGCCATGTCGCGCCGCTTGCACCCTTCGTCTCATCCCGCTAAACCGCCCTGAATACCCGTTTTCCCCGTGCAAGCCGGAGCCCTCATGTCCGAAATCGATCTGGAAACCGCGCGCAAGGTCGCCCATCTGGCGCGCATTGCCGTTCCTGATGAAAACCTGCCCGCACTGGCGCAGGACCTGTCGCGCATTCTGACCTTTATGGAGCAATTGAACGAAGTTGACGTCGATGGCGTGGAGCCGATGACCTCGGTTACGCCCATGCGGTTGAAGCGCCGTGTGGATACGGTGACCGATGGCGATATTCAGGCGCGCATCCTGTCCAATGCCCCCGATGCCCGCGAAGGTTTTTTTGCAGTCCCGAAGGTGGTCGAATGAGCGATCTGAACAAACTGACACTGGCCGAAGCGCGCGACCGTTTGCGTGCGGGGGACGTCACATCTGTCGAGTTGACGCAAGCCTGCCTGACCGCCATTGATGGTGCCGACCGTCTGAACGCCTTCGTGCATAAAACTCCCGATCTGGCGCTGGAGCGTGCGAAGGCCGCAGATGCGCGCATTCAGCAAGGGGATGCGCCTGCAATGTGCGGCCTTCCCGTGGGCATCAAGGATCTGTTTTGCACCGAAGGCGTGGCGTCGCAGGCGGCCAGCGGCATTCTGAACGGGTTTCGCCCCGAATATGAATCCACGGTCAGCGCGCAATTGCGCGATGCGGGCGCGGTCATGCTGGGCAAGCTGAACATGGATGAATTCGCCATGGGGTCCAGTAATGAAACCTCGGTCTATGGCAATGCCGTGAACCCGTGGAAAGCGGACGCGCGCGACCTGACGCCGGGGGGGTCTTCGGGCGGGTCGGCGGCTGCGGTTGCGGCTGATCTGTGCCTTGCGGCCACGGGCACGGATACGGGCGGTTCCATCAGGCAGCCAGCGGCGTTTACCGGCACTGTGGGCATTAAACCGACCTATGGGCGGTGTTCACGCTGGGGTATTGTGGCGTTTGCGTCCAGTCTGGATCAGGCAGGGCCAATGACGAAAACCGTGCGCGATGCGGCCATCATGCTACAGGCGATGTGCGGTCATGACCCCAAGGATTCGACCAGCGCCGACTTGCCTGTGCCGGATTTCGAGGCAATGCTGACAGGCGATATTCGTGGCAAGAAAATCGGTATTCCGCGCGAATACCGTATTGACGGCATGCCTGCCGAAATTGCGGCGCTTTGGGACAAAGGGGCCGAGATGCTGCGCGATGCGGGCGCGGAGATTGTTGATATTTCCCTGCCGCATACGAAATACGCCTTGCCTGCCTATTATGTGATTGCCCCCGCCGAGGCGTCCAGCAATCTGGCGCGCTATGACGGGGTGCGCTATGGGCACCGCGCCAAACTGGCGGCAGGTGACGGCATTACCCAGATGTATGAAAAAACCCGCGCCGAAGGGTTCGGGGCGGAAGTGCAGCGCCGTGTTATGATCGGCACCTATGTTCTGTCGGCGGGGTTCTATGATGCGTATTACAACCGCGCGCGCAAGGTGCGCAGCCTGATCAAGCGCGATTTTGACACGGTGTTCGCGGATGGGATCGATGCGATCCTGACACCTGCGACACCGTCCGCCGCGTTTGGTCTGGGGGAAATGGCGAATGCCGATCCCGTTCAGATGTACCTGAATGACGTGTTCACCGTCACGGTCAATCTGGCGGGTTTGCCGGGCATTGCCCTGCCTGCCGGACTGGATGCGCAGGGCCTGCCACTCGGGTTGCAACTGATCGGCCGCCCTTGGGAAGAAGGCGAGTTGTTGAAGACTGCACATGTTCTTGAGGGGGCGGCCGGATTTGTTTCCAAACCCGAAAAATGGTGGTAAGTTCCGGCAAAACTGTCCGAGGCACAATGAACGTGACACGAATTTCCCTTGCCCCTGCTTTCGCAATGGCCGCGCTGGTCGCACTTGCGGCCTGTAACACTGCCCCACCTTATTCCAACGTGGTTGACGCGACCGGACGTGGTGTCGGGTTCAGCGATTATGCGCAATATATGCGTGCGCAAGAAGAATTGTCACGCATCCGGCGCCAGCAGGCCGCGCAGGGGCAGGGCACTGCCCCGCAATTCGCCGCGCAACAGCAGGTCGCCCCCCAGCAGGTTCAGACAGGCAACACCATTGGTGCCGAAGCTGTGGCGGCGCTGCGCGGCGGCCAGCCTGTGCCTGCGGCGCCGGTTCAGCAACAGCAGCCCACGGGCCAGTTCGAGGTTGCAAGCGCCGCACCACAGGTGCCGTCACAGGCACCGTCCGGCGGCAGTGCAGGCGTCAGTGACCAGCAATTTACCCCGCAACCTTTTGGCACGCCGCAGCAAAACCGCGTCGTGACACGCGACCATGTTCCGCAGGTGCGCGTCAGTCAGGATGAAATTGGCACGGGCGACGGGCCAAACCTGTTCGTCTATGCCCTGTCCACACGCCACAATGTCGGCGAACAGCGCTACACCCGCCGCCACCCGCTGCGCTGGCAGCGTTGGGAAGCGGCCTGTTCGCAATTCGCAACGCAGGATCTGGCGCAAGATGCGTTTCTGATGGCAGGAGGGCCGGAACGCGACCCGAACCATCTGGACCCTGATGGCGACGGTTTTGCCTGTTGGTGGGACCCGACACCGTTCCGTCAGGCCGCAACCTCTGTGCGCGCGCGTCAATAGGGCCAGATGACGGCCCTGTGGCACCCTTCGCCGAATTTCGGGCCGCGGCGCAATGGTTTGCAACCCGAACTGGTGGTGCTGCATTACACTGGCATGAAAACCACGCAGGCGGCGTTACAACGTTTGTGCGATCCCGCCTTCGAGGTGTCCGCCCATTATCTGATTTCGCCGCAGGGCACGTTGTTTCAACTGGTGGCTGAAGACCAGCGCGCGTGGCATGCAGGGGCCGGTCAGTGGTGCGGAACGTCCGATATCAATTCACGTTCTATCGGGATTGAACTGGCCAATCGTGGCGACCGGCCGTTTTCACATTTGCAAATGACGGTGCTGGAAACCCTGTTGCGCCAGATCCTTGAACGGTGGCGGATCGCCCCTGTGGATGTGATTGCGCATTCCGATATGGCACCGGACCGCAAGGAAGACCCCGGCGCGCGGTTCGACTGGCGCAGACTGGCGTTGCAGGGGCTGGCGCTTTGGCCCGAAGGGGTGGCGCAGGATCGCCCCTTGGCTGACAGCCTTGATATGATTGGCTACCCCGATGCGGCAGCTGACAAACGGCTGCAAGCCTTTCGCCTGCGGTTCAGGCCATGGGGGCAGGGGCCGGAATGCGCGCAGGACCGTATGCGCGCCGCCGCTGTGGCCAACGGGGTTCGCGCTGCGCGCGGCGGCCTGCGGCCTTGACACCGCGCCTTTGGGTATTCCCCAATGTCCCCTTCAGGCCACAGCATATAACCGCCCTATCGCAAATGACGCAGCGCCCGCGACAGGTCGTCATGCAGCGTTGCGCGTTCTTCGGGGCTGAGGAACCGCCCCAGTTCCACTTCGCGCCCGCCGCCACGCAGCGTCAGGTAGTTTTCAACCGGCCCGCCCTTTTCCTTCAGCGAAATCTGCACCCAGAACGGGTTTGCCTGCCAATGCTGCGGCGGCTTGCGCGGGGTGATATGTGTCAGCGTGATTTCATCGCGTGTCAGGCGCAGGGTTTCCTGCAACGATTCGCGGTCAGTGCGGTTGCGCATCAGCGCATACCACAAGGCCCACAGCGCCAGACCCAGAAACGGCAATAACCCCCACAGAATCGGTGTCCCCAGAACACCGATCAGCGGCAGCGCAAGGAAAAACGCGCTTAGCCCGATGACCCTCACAAAACCACGGTTTCCCATGGAAATATTCGGTCGAAGGTGCAGCTTGTATTCGGCACCCGTTGCGGTTGCCAAGGCAAAGGCCCCGGGCGAAGTGCCCGGGGCCTTTGGTGTTATCGTCCATGATGCTGGCATTGCTTATGCCGCGTCAATGCGCCGGTTGCTTGTCCCAGTCCTCGCGCTTAGGCAGCTGCTCGAACGTGTGTTCGGGCGGGGGCGAGGGCAGGGTCCATTCCAGCGTGTCCGCATGCTCGTTCCAGTAGTTCTTATCGGTGACGCGGCGGCCGAATTTCAGCGTGTAGAACACAACACCGATGAAGAACAGGAAGGACGCGAAGCTGATGAATGCCCCGATCGAGCTGACATAGTTCCACAGCGCATAGGCTTCGGGGTAGTCGATATAGCGGCGTGGCATGCCCTGACGGCCCAGAAAATGCTGCGGGAAGAAGGTGATGTTGGCACCAATGAACATGGCCCAGAAATGCAGCTTGCCAGCCCATTCAGGGTATTGCCGCCCCGACATCTTGCCCATCCAGAAATAGATGCCTGCAAACAATGCGAAGACCGCCCCCAATGACATCACATAGTGGAAATGCGCCACTACATAGTAGGTATCGTGATAGATACGGTCGATTGGTGCCTGTGACAGAACCAGACCGGTAACACCGCCCACGGTGAACAGGAACAGGAAGCCGAAGGCCCACAGCATGGGTGTTTCAAACGACACCGACCCGCGCCACATGGTCGCAATCCAGCTGAAGATCTTGATGCCAGTGGGCACCGCGATCACCATGGTCGCCATCATGAAATAGGTCTGCTGGGTCAGCGACATGCCCACCGTATACATGTGGTGCGCCCAGACGATGAAGCCCAGAACCGCAATCGCGATCATTGCCCAGACCATTGGCATATAGCCAAAGATCGGCTTGCGCGAGAAGGTCGCAATCACATGGCTGATGATGCCGAAGCCCGGGATGATGATGATATACACTTCCGGATGGCCAAAGAACCACAGGATGTGCTGGTACAGGATCGGATCGCCCCCACCTGCGGGATCGAAGAAGGTGGTTCCGAAATTCCGGTCGGTCAGCAGCATGGTAATGGCACCGGCCAGAACCGGCAGCGCCAGCAGGATCATCCATGCGGTGATGAAGACGGACCACGCAAACAGCGGCACCTTGAACAGGGTCATGCCCGGTGCGCGCATGTTCAGGAAGGTGGTGATAATGTTGATTGCGCCCAGAATAGAGGATGCGCCCGACACATGGACCGCGAAAATCGCAAGGTCCATGGAATAGCCGGCCTCATTGGTGGAAAGTGGCGGATACAGAACCCAGCCCACGCCAGACCCAAGCTGCCCGTTGCCGCCCGGTGACAGAACAGATGCGACAGCCAGCGCAGAACCCGCGACGAACAGCCAGTAGGACAGGTTGTTCAGGCGCGGGAACGCCATATCCGGCGCACCGATATGCAGCGGCATGAAGTAGTTGCCAAATCCGCCGAACAGGGCAGGGATCAGCACGAAGAACATCATCAGGATACCGTGCGCGGTCACCAGCACGTTCCAGATATGGCCATTGGGCGTGCACTCGTCCTGTGCGGTAAAGCTCGCGCCTTCCATACACATGTATTGGACGCCGGGTTCCATCAACTCCAGACGCATATAGATCGAGAATGCGACTGCGATAAAGCCGACTATACCGGCGGTAAAGAGATACAAGATCCCGATATCTTTATGATTCGTGGACATGAACCAGCGGGTGAAGAACCCGCGGGTGTCTTCGTGCCCGTGATCATGGGTGGCTGCGTCGGCCATTGGCTACTCCAGTTCCCGGTTCCTGTCGCGTTGTTCGCGACTGCTTTCCTTCGTAAGCGGGGGACGTTCCCCGCCCGCGCGTGTTACGTCCTGTGTGCGCAGACTCGTGTGAATCTGCTTGGACGGTATATCATGGTTCTAGAATGTGACATGCGTTTGGGCAACGTCAATATATCGCAATTGCGGGATTTTTTGATCTGGATCAAAGGGCCTGTGACATGTTGCCGCGCCGAATCATGGCTGGTCCGGCGGTGTATTGCCAAAGACTTGCTGAAATGTGTGTTGCAACGCCAGATCGACATCTTCCAAGGTGACGGGCAAGCCCAGATCGACCAGTGATGTGACGCCGTGATCCCTGATGCCGCAGGGGATGATTCCGTCGAAATGGTCCAGATCCGGTTCCACATTGATCGACACCCCATGAAAGCTGACCCAGCGGCGCAGCTTGATGCCGATGGCGGCAATCTTGTCCTCGCGCGGGGTGCCGTCAGGGGCGGGGGGCTTGTCGGGGCGCACCACCCAGACGCCGACACGCCCTGCGCGGCGTTCCCCGCGTATTCCGAACTGGTCGAGGGTTGCAATAACCCAGTCTTCCATCTGGTGGACAAAACACCGCACGTCGCGCCCGCGCCTGTTCAGGTCCAGCATGGCATAGGCCACACGCTGGCCCGGACCATGATAGGTATATTGTCCGCCGCGTCCTGCATTGAATACAGGAAACCTGTCGGGGTCCGTCAGGTCCTGTGGTCGCGCGCTTGTGCCCGCGGTATACAGGGGCGGGTGTTCCAGCAGCCAGATCGCTTCTGGGGCGCGGCCTGCCGCAATCTGTGCGACGCGGTCTTCCATCGCGCGCAGGGTTTGGGCGTAATCCGACAATCCGGGCAGTGTGCACCATTCGAGGGGGCCGGTATCGCGGGGGGCTGTATCGCGGGGGGCTGTATCGCGTGGGCCTGTGCTCATTCGGTCCTCTTGGGGGTGGGGCAAAAAAAGATGGGCCTGCGCGAAAACTCACGCTAATGTGAGTGTATGTTATTTCAGCCAGGAGAATTCATATGTTTGCCAGATACAGTCTAATAGCCGCGCTGTCCATCAGCGTCGCGGCCGTCCCGCTGGATGATGCGCGCGCACAAGAAGGTATTGTCGGGGGCATTATCGGGGGCATCATTGGCGGTGCCATCGCCAATGACCAGCGCGCCCGCCAGCAGCGTGCACAGCCCCAGCGCACCGCGCCGCGCCCGGCCGTGAACACCGCACAGCGCGAACAGAACCGTTCTGTGCAGACAGCGCTAAACCATTTCGGCTGGAACGTCGGCACCCCTGATGGCGCAATCGGTCCCAGATCGCGCGCGGGCATTTCCGAGTATCAGGTGTTTCTGGGGTTTGCGGGCACCGGCCAGTTGTCGGAATTCGAACGCAATATCCTGTTGACGGCGCATCAGCGCGCAATTTCCGGCGGGCCGCAGGTTGCGCAGACCGTGTCCAGCCATCCGCAAGGGTTGCGCGGTCTTGTTCTTGTGGTCCGCGATGAAATGTCAGGCCGCAGTCCGGCCCAAAGCGCGGGCAATTACGGCCTGCCTGCTGCGGTGGCCAGTGCGGTTGACGAAATCGCCGCATCCTCCGATCCCAGCGCGATGCAGCTTGTCCAGCGCGCGGGCTTTATCCAGCTTGCAGACCTGAACGGGGACGGGCGCACAGACTATATTCTAGACACTTCCGTAACGGGCAGCGCGTTCTGGTGCAGCGCGCAGGCCTGCACTGTGCAAGTATTTGTATCGACGCCGGAAGGGTATGTGCGCAATGACTTTCAGGCGTTCAATGTGACACCTGCCATGTTCACCTGTACGCGCGGCACATGCGAATTGGGCGCACCACAGCAG
This sequence comes from Roseinatronobacter sp., assembly GCF_051859525.1. Taxonomy (NCBI): domain Bacteria; kingdom Pseudomonadati; phylum Pseudomonadota; class Alphaproteobacteria; order Rhodobacterales; family Paracoccaceae; genus Roseinatronobacter; species Roseinatronobacter sp. Next base: position 12,180 of record NZ_JBHYFM010000024.1, read on the forward strand.
CCGGTCACAGTTGCTGCCGCCCAACCGGCCGCGCCGCAGGCCCCGCAGGCGACGACCGAAGTGGCCTTGTCCGTGCCATCGGCACAGCCGGCTGCGCGCAATCCCGACGCCGGTGCAACCGAAGTCGCGGCGCCCGCCATCCCCAATTTCTTCGGCGGGGGCGGGCAGGGCGAACGGTCGCTTGCATCGCATTGCGACCGTGTGAACCTGCTGACCAACGCCAATGGCGGCTTCACCACACGCGACACCATGACCGACCCCGCGCAGGTGCTGAATGAACAGTTCTGCCTTGCGCGCACCTATGCCATGGCGGATGGCGAGGAACTGATTGCGCAGGTTCAGGGCGTAAGCGCGGCTGAAATCGCCGATCAATGCCTTGCGTTCGCGCCGTCGCTGAAACCGTTTGTATCCGCATTATCCGTGCAGCCGCATGACGAGGTGATGCAATCTGTCAGTGCCTTTGTTCTGCAAACCGGCATGAGTCCGCAACAATTGACCGACACTGCGCGCATTTGTCTGGCCGTGGGCTATCGTCAGGACAATATGGACGTTGCTGTCGGCGCGGCGCTGCTGCTGACAACCCTTGGCGAACGGGCCTATGGTGAATTGATGGGCCACCATCTGGTTCAGGGGTTCGGCGCGACCAAGCGTGATGATCTGGCGCTGGCATGGTTCGAGCTGGGATTCGACCCCGCAAAACGCGCGGTCTTTGCGCCGATGCAGCCTGAACGCGACAGTTTGCTGCGTGATGCGGTCTTTGGCCAGCCGGTGCCGCAAGCTGCACCTGCCGCAGAAGCGGCCTTGCCGGTATTTGCGATCCCGCAAGACTAAGCAGGGCCGCCGCACCGGCACGCTGGCGCCGGTCGAACGCCAGGCAAGGGCGCGCGGGCATCTGCGCGCCCTTCTTCTATGGCCCCCCTGCGCCAGCAGCTTGCTTTCGCAGAACACGCGCGTTTTTCCCCTTCACAAGTCCGGATTGACCGAGTATGACGCCGAAACCAAGTCATGTGCGGTCGTGGCGGAATTGGTAGACGCGCAGCGTTGAGGTCGCTGTGGGGTAACTCCCGTGGAAGTTCGAGTCTTCTCGACCGCACCATTTTTCCCAAATCTTCTGAATTCAAGCGGTCGCCAACAGGGTAATGTCCGCTTCATTGCCTGTGGACCGCGCGGCCCGAATTTCCCTCTTGCCGCAATGGCGCGGTTCATTGTCCTTGTTTGATGCAGATTTTCCGGAAATAATGCTGAAATAAATGTAATTGGGCCTTATCTATACTTACCGGTTGCAATGTAGGGTTTCGTTGGTTTTACTAGTGTCATGAAAAGAGCGGAATACCGCCGACACACGGGGAGATCAGCGTGAGCGCATCAGAAAAGCGCGACGGATTTGTCGTATTCGATGGCGTCCAGAAAAGCTATGATGGCGAGACACTGGTGGTCAAGGACTTGAACCTTTCAGTGGCACGGGGGGAGTTTTTGACCATGCTTGGCCCTTCCGGGTCCGGCAAGACAACCTGCCTGATGATGCTGGCAGGGTTCGAGACAGCCACCCACGGGGAAATCCTGCTGGATGGCCGCCCGATCAATTCGGTGCCGCCGCATAAACGTGGCATTGGAATGGTGTTCCAGAATTATGCCTTGTTTCCGCATATGACGGTCGGGGAAAACCTGTCTTTTCCGCTGGAAGTGCGCGGGTTGGGCAAGTCCGATCGGGAAAAGAAAATCATGCGGGCGCTGGACATGGTTCAGATGGGGGCCTTCGCCAACCGCCGGCCCGCGCAACTGTCGGGCGGGCAGCAACAACGCATCGCGTTGGCGCGCGCGTTGGTGTTCGAGCCGGAACTTGTGTTGATGGACGAACCGTTGGGCGCACTGGACAAACAGCTTCGCGAACACATGCAGTTCGAAATCACGCGCCTTGCGCATGATCTGGGCATCACCACGGTTTATGTGACGCATGACCAGACCGAAGCCCTGACCATGTCCGACAATGTCGCGGTGTTCGATGACGGGCGCATCCAGCAGCTTGATCCGCCAGATGTGTTGTATGAGGCGCCCTGCAACAGCTTCGTTGCCCAGTTTATTGGTGAAAACAATACACTAGACGGCGTTGTTAAAGAAATAAAAGGCGAAACCTGCATTGTGGAACTGGACGGCGGTGAAGTGATCGACGCCAAGCCGGTTAATGTGACCAAGGTGGGTGACCGCACAACTGTGTCAATCCGCCCCGAGCGGGTGGAGGCCAACAAGGACCGGCTGGCCGAGGATGCGCACACGATCAAGGCCGAGGTGAAGGAATTCATCTATATGGGCGATGTGTTCCGCACCCGCCTGAAAGTGGCCGGAAACGAGAATTTCATCATGAAAACCCGCAACGCGCCTGATCAGGTGCGCCACAAGCCGGGTGACATGATCGAAATCGGCTGGATGCCGACGGATTGTCGCGCGCTGGACCACGCTTAGGGCAGTGTGCGGCCAATACATGCATGGACCGGGGACGGGACAGCTTGAAAAACGCCAGAGTATATCTGGCGTGATTAACCAACCTAGGAGGTTATCTATGTCATCGACTACTAAACTGTTTGGTCTAAGCGCCGCTGCAAGTGTGCTGGCGCTGAGTGCAGCCGCACAAGACCCGGTTTCGCTGACCATCGTGTCATGGGGCGGGGCCTACACGGCCAGCCAGCAGCGCGCCTATCATGAGCCGTTTATGGAAATGAACCCTCATGTCACCATCAACAACGATGACGGGTCCGCGAATGCGCTGGCCGGTCTGCGCGCCCAATCGCAGGCGGGCAATGTGACCTGGGATCTGGTCGACATGCTGCCATCGGATGCACAGCTTGCCTGTGACGAAGGCATCATCATGCAGATCGACCATGACGCGCTTCTGGCGGCTGCGCCGGATGGCACACCACCGACCGAGGACTTCCTGCCAGGCAGCCTTGGCGAGTGCTTCATCCCGCAGATCGTGTATTCAACGGTTCTGACCTATCGTCCGGGTGCTTTTGAAGATGGCGAACACCCCAGCAGCATTGCCGACCTGTTCGACGTCGAGAACTTCCCCGGCCGCCGCGCATTGCAAGACCGTCCGGGCACGAACATGGAATGGGCGCTGTATGCTGACGGCGTAGCACCAGAAGACATTTACGATGTCCTCAGCACGCCCGAAGGTGTGGACCGTGCGTTTGCCAAGCTCGACACCATCAAGGACCACATCATCTTCTGGACCGAAGGTGCGCAGGCACCCCAGCTTCTGGCCGATGGCGAAGTTGCCTTCGCAACAGGCTATAACGGCCGTATGTTCGATGCCATCGAAGTCGAAGGCATGGATGCTGCGATCATCTGGGATGGTCAGGTCGTTGAATGGGATGGTTGGGTTGTTCCCGCTGATGGCCCGAACGAGGAACTGGTGATGGAATACCTGTATTTCGCCACCGACACCCAGCGTCTGGCTGATCAGGCAAAATTCATCAGCTATGGTCCGGCGCGCGCATCTTCGGCCGAACTGGTGGGGGAACATGCCGATCTGGGGATCGACATGGCACCGCATATGCCGACCAATCCGGACAACTATTTCGCGCCAATCGTTCTGGATAACGACTTCTGGGTCGATTACGGCGACGAACTGCGCGAGCGTTTTGCAAACTGGATGCTGCAATAATCCGGTTTGAATGAACTTGTCGGGCGCGCAGAGTCGCGCGCCCGACACCTGACTTCGTGACTGTCTGTCCTGCCTATGCCGCAAGGAATTTACCTATGTCTCAGGCCGATGCGACCCAAGCTGCGCCCCCCAAACGTGAAAAACTGGTGACTGCCGATGGCACGCCGTTGCGCAGGGCACTGGAGCGCGCGAACCGTCGCCGCAAACTGACAGCATTGGCACTTGTGGCCCCGTTGCTGGCGTTCATCCTGATTTTCTTTGCTTTCCCGATTGCGCAGATGATGTGGCGGTCGGTTGATAACCCCCAGATCGTCAATGCGCTGCCACGCACCCTTCAGGCACTGGACAGCTGGGACGGGCAGGGCGTGCCGGATGAGGCAGTTTTCGCGGCCCTGCATGCGGATATGGTCGAGGATCTGGGCCGCCCGCGCCGCGAACAGGCGATCGGCCCGCTGGGGATTCGCCTGAACTATGAACTTAGCGCGGCGCGCAGCGCGATTTCACGGACTGCGCGCGCCGTGTCGGATTTTGAAGCCCCCTATTCAGACGCGTTCATGGATGCGCACCGCCTGTGGGGGCAGCCGGAATTATGGCGCGTCATCAAACGAGAGGGGCGCCCGCTGACCCTGTCCTACTATGTCGCAGCGCTGGACCGCGAATATGACGAGGCCGGAAATATCGTGCAGCGTGATGAAAACCGCCGCATCTATGTTTCCCTGTTCGGGCGCACATTGGCATTAAGTCTTGCTATTACCTTTATGACATTCGCACTTGGGTTTCCAATCGCATATTTTCTGGCGACATTGCCAATGCGATACGCGAACCTGCTGATGATCGCGGTGTTGCTGCCATTCTGGACATCGCTTCTGGTGCGAACATCTGCGTGGATTGTGTTGTTGCAACAACAAGGCGTCATTAATGAACTGCTGGTGAATATCGGGCTGATATCGGACGCGAACCGAATAAGCATGATCTATAACCAGACTGGCACAATCATTGCCATGACGCATATTCTGCTGCCCTTCATGGTGTTGCCGTTATATTCGGTCATGCGTACCATTCCCGTCACATATACCCGCGCTGCCAAAAGTCTGGGCGCGACCCCGTGGACAGCGTTCCGCCGCGTGTATTTCCCGCAAACATTGCCCGGTATCGGGGCCGGTGGGGTGTTGGTTTTCATCATCTCCATTGGTTACTACATCACGCCCGCGCTTGTGGGGGGGCAGTCCGGCCGGATGATTTCAAACGAGATTGCACGCCATATCCAGCAGTCCCTGAACTGGGGCCTTGCGGCTGCACTTGGGACAATGCTGCTGGTCGGGGTGCTGGTGCTGTATTGGCTTTACAACCGGCTTGTCGGCGCTGACAGCCTGAAACTCGGGTAAAGGGGCAACAAGATGGCACTTCCCGCCTATTACACGACCAAGGACAAGCTGTGGCATTACGGCTTTCGGGTAATCTGTTTCGCGATCTTCTTTTTCCTGCTGGCGCCGATCCTGATCATGATCCCGCTAAGTTTCAATGCGCAGCCCTTTTTCACCTTCACGCGCGAAATGCTGACGCTGAACCCTGAAGGGTATTCGCTGCGCTGGTATCGGGATTTTCTGGGGTCTGACAGCTGGATGCGGTCGATCCGCAATTCCTTCGGGATCGGCATTGCCGCGACCTTGTTGTCCACCACCCTTGGAACGCTTGCGGCCCTTGGCCTGTCGCGGTCTGAAATGCCCGCCAAGGGGCTGGTCATGGGCATTCTGATCTCGCCCATGATTGTGCCGCTGATCATTTCTGCGGCGGGGATGTTCTTCTTCTTCTCCAGCATCAATATCGCGCAGACCTATCTGGGTGTGGTTCTGGCGCATGCCGCGCTTGGCACCCCGTTTGTGGTGATCACGGTGACGGCGACGCTGGTGGGGTTTGACCATTCGCTGACGCGGGCTGCGGCAAATCTGGGGGCGTCGCCCACCCGCACGTTTTTCAAGATCACGATGCCGCTGATCCTGCCGGGGGTGATTTCCGGCGCGTTGTTTGCCTTTATCACCTCGTTTGATGAAATCGTGGTGGTGTTGTTTGTCGCGGGCGTGGAGCAGCGCACAATCCCGCGCGAAATGTGGTCCGGTATCCGCGAAGATATCAGCCCCACAATTCTGGCGGTGGCAACGATTCTGGTGATGATCTCTATCGCATTGCTGACCGTGGTTGAATTGCTGCGCCGCCGCGGCGAACGGATGCGCGGATTAAGCCCGCAATAATCCTGCGCGCCCTTGGGGCAGTCGATGAATGAAGGGGCCGCAGTCGCGGCCCTTTTTGATGTTGTGATGTCATGTTGCAGAACAGGTCCCCGTTGCACCGGTAGGACGCCCTGAAGACAGGCGCGCTTGACGCTACCTTAACGCAGTCCCTGCCGCGCGCATTCCTTCGCTTTCGGCATTGGGAATAACCGGCCCGCGCAAACGGTCGGCGCGCGCGCGCAATGCGCTGGCGCGTGCATCGGCGGATGTGTCGGTCAGCAGGGCCGAATTCGGCCCGTCAGCCGTCTGGCGCAACACAGCCGATATGGGCAAAAGCGTGGGGGCCGGCGCATTGGTTGCGGCCGTGCGTTCGGGGAATTCCGGCCCGCTGGTGCAGGCCAGAAGCCCCGTTGTGACGACCAGCAAAAGCCCGTTTCTGCAAATGCGCTGACGCAATGAAATACCCGTAACTTGCCCAGAAAATCCGACCGTCAGAATGCGTCACTTCCTGCACGGGTGCAAGGGCTAGCTGCGCTGCGCCCGAAGCTTTCAGGCCGGTTGTGCTTGCACTTGGGCGGGATTTGGGGCCAAAAGCGGGGAATGGCGCGCAAGAAAAACTCCTCTGCCGAAGTGACCGGACCGCGAATTCGTTCTGCGGCGCAGCGCCTCTTTGCACGCCATGGATATGCGGCAGTGTCCATGCGGCAGATCGCGGCCGAAGTCGGGGTGCAGGCGGGGGCGCTGTATATGTATACCCCCGACAAACAAAGCCTGCTGTATGATATGATGCATGACCATTTGCAGGCCTTGCTGGACAGTCACGCAGCCCTGCCGGACTGCGCCGACCCTGTCGCGCGGCTGGAGCAATTCACACGGTTTCATATCCGGTTTCACAGCGCCCGAAGTGATGCCGTTTTCATCGCCTATATGGAATTGCGCAATCTGGATGAGGGAAATTTCAAGCGCATCGAAGCCATGCGCCGCAACTATGAGGCCCGCCTGCAAGATGTTCTTGAACATGGACGCGCGGCAGGTGTTTTCCAGCTGCCGGATACGAAACTGGCAACATTTGCAGTGATTGCCATGCTGACAGGCGTCAACACCTGGTATCGTGAAGGCGGACGGCTAAGCCTGTCACATGTCGAGGATGTCTACTGGAATATGGTGCGCAAGGCTGTTGGGGTCTGACCGCATTGCGGTGTTCGTAAAACGCCTGTTTTTTCCGCATATTTCTGGCGTTTCGTGTTTCTTAAACATTTTAACCTGTTATCCTTGAGGGATGAAGAACCGGCGCAGCCCGTCTGCGCAATTCAAGGAGAGGTGACCATGCTGGATGTCAAAGAACCGGGATTTCGCGAGAATGTGGATTTGATGTTCCGCCGCGCGGTGTCGCATCTGGACCTGCCGCCCGGGCTGGCCGAAAAAATCCAGATTTGCAATTCGACCTATACCGTGCGCTTCGGTGTGCGGTTGCGCGGCAAGATCGAAACATTCGTGGGCTACCGGGCGGTCCATTCCGAACATATGGAACCCGTGAAGGGCGGCATCCGCTACGCGCCAGAGGTGGACCAGAACGAAGTTGAAGCCCTTGCCGCGCTGATGACCTATAAATGCGCGCTGGTCGAAACCCCTTTTGGCGGCGCAAAGGGGGGCTTGTGTATTGATCCGCGCAAATATGAAGAACATGAACTGGAACAGATCACGCGCCGTTTTGCCTATGAACTGGCCAAGCGCGACCTGATCCATCCTGCGCAAAACGTGCCCGCGCCCGATATGGGCACCAGTGAACGTGAAATGGCGTGGATTGCGGACCAGTATGCCCGCATGAACACCACGGATATCAATGCCCGCGCCTGTGTGACAGGCAAGCCGTTGAATGCGGGCGGGATCAAGGGCCGGGTCGAGGCGACGGGGCGCGGGGTGCAATATGCCCTGCGCGAGTTTTTCCGCCACCCTGATGACGTCAAGGTGACCGGCCTGACAGGGGATCTGTCAGGCAAGCGCGTGATTGTTCAGGGGCTGGGCAATGTGGGGTATCACGCCGCCAAATTCCTGCGCGATGAGGATGAGGCCCTGATTACCGGTGTGATCGAACGTGACGGGGCAATCGTGAACCCGCGGGGCCTTGACCCCGATGCCGTGCGCAACTGGATCATGCAGACAGGGGGCGTCAAGGGGTTCGAGGGGGGCGAGTATATCGCCGAGGGCGCGTCCGTTCTGGAAGCGGAATGCGATATTCTGATACCGGCCGCGCTTGAAGGGGTCATCAACATCAACAACGCAGAGCGTATTCGCGCGCCGCTGATCATCGAGGCCGCGAACGGGCCGATCACCGCAGGCGGCGACGAAATTCTGCGTGAAAAGAATATCGTCATAATTCCGGACCTTTACGCGAATGCGGGCGGGGTCACCGTGTCCTATTTCGAGTGGGTCAAGAACCTTAGCCATATCCGGTTTGGCAGAATGCAGCGCCGCAACGAGGAAGCGCATGCCTTGCTGCTGGTCAAGGAACTGGAACGGTTGTCCGCTGACAAGCAACTTGGCTGGGAATTGAAACCCGATTTCAAGCGCAGGTATCTGCAAGGCGCGGATGAATTGCAACTGGTGCGGTCAGGGTTGGATGACACCATGCGCACGGCCTATCAGTCCATTTCCGAAGTGTGGCATGAACGCGACGATGTAAAGGATCTGCGCACTGCGGCCTTCATCGTGGCAATAGAACGGGTTGCTGCCAGCTACCGTGCCAAGGGGCTTTAATCGTCAGCCATAGCTGCCTTGCGCGCCATGATCTTCTGGCGTGCAAAGGCGGAATCGCGATCCGCCAGCCCCAGCAGGTTGGACACAAGGCGCATCAGGCCGTCCTCATTCTCGTGCCTGCCACCGTCAGCCAGAATGACCCGCCAAAGGTCCTCCAGCAGGGCAGGGCGGTCGTCCAGCGGAATGATGTCCTTGATGGCCCGCGTCAGATGGACAGTGTCACCTGTGCGTTCCTCGAATTCGGCAGCGCGCAGGCGCAGCGCGTCCGCCTCTGGCATCGGCAGGCCAAAACGCCGCGCAAGGACCGCATCAATCTGTGCGACCTGCCGGTCGTCATACACCTCGCTTGCGCGCGCCGCACGCACCAGAAGCGCGGCGATGGCGTGTTGTCCGTCCGGAATGGCAGGCTTGACCGGCTGTGCCTCAGGGATCAGCGCGTCCTTGATTTTCTGAAATATGCTATGCACTTACGGGGAATCCTTCAACCACACCAGTGTCGTCGGGGGTGAATGTCATTGCCAGCCCGTTGATGCAATGCCGCCGGCCGGTCGGGGCGGGACCATCATCAAAGATATGGCCAAGATGTCCGCCGCAATTGCTGCAATGCTCTTCAGTGCGCACCATGAAAAACAAGGTCCGGTCCTCCATCGTTCCGGTCGCGCCATCGATCACATCCCAGAAACTGGGCCATCCTGTGCGGCTGTCATATTTTGTTTCCGACCGGTACAGCGCTTGACCACAGCCCGCGCAGTTATAAGTGCCCGCGCGATCTTCGTTCAGCAACGGGGAACGCTCACCCAGCAGCCGGTTGCTATAGGCTTCTTCTGTTGCGTGGTCGCGCAACACGGCAAATTGCGCAGGTGTCAGGCGGGCGCGCCACTCATCCGGTGACAGCGACAGGGGAAAACTGTGGCCTTGCGCGCCTGCCGCCGTGCCGGACAGGGCCGCCGCGCTTGCAAGCATGAAACCGCGTCTGCTGAACATGTTATCCTCCTTCTTTATACATTGATTATACGCAGTCCTGCGTCATCCAGTTTCAATATTTAGTGCGAAGACGCTTCACCGCTTCAACAAAGCTGCGTGATCTGTCATTATTCGCCCCATGAGTCTGCCCCCCGGTTTCCTGGATGAATTGCGCAATCGTGTCTCGATCTCCTCGGTGGTCGGGCGCAAGGTTACATGGGACATGCGCAAATCCAATCAGGCGAAGGGCGATTATTGGGCGCCATGCCCGTTTCACCAGGAAAAGTCTGCGTCTTTTCATGTAGATGACCGTAAGGGATTCTATTACTGCTTTGGCTGTCACGCCAAGGGGGACACGCTGAAATTCCTGTGTGAAACCGAAAACATGGGGTTCATGGAAGCGGTCGAGGTGCTGGCCCGCGAGGCTGGGATGACCATGCCGGCCCGCGACCCCAAGGCCGCGCAGAAGGCCGACAGACTGTCGGAACTGGCACAGGTCATGGAACAGGCGGTGCGGTATTTCCGGCTGCAACTGAACACGAATGCGGCTGCAAGCGCGCGCGATTATCTGGCGGGGCGGGCATTGTCCGCGCAGGCGCTGGACCGATTCGAGATTGGCTTCGCACCTGATAGCCGCCACGGTTTGTGGCAACATTTGACTGCGGCAGGCGTGGCCCCAGACAAGATTATCGATGCGGGGCTGGCCGCGCGTCCTGATGATGGGGGTGCGCCCTATGACCGGTTTCGCGGGCGGATCATTTTCCCCATACGTGACTTGCGCGGGCGCTGTATCGCGTTTGGTGGGCGGTCCATGGACCCGAATGCGCGCGCGAAATACCTGAACTCGCCTGAAACGCAGTTATTCGACAAGGGGCGGTCGCTTTATAATGCGGGGCCTGCGCGCGGGGCCGCGGGCAAGGACCAGCCGCTGATTGTCGCCGAAGGGTATATGGATGTCATAGCCCTGGTCGAGGCCGGTTTTTCGGCGGCTGTGGCCCCCCTTGGCACTGCGATAACCGAAGACCAGTTGCGCATGATCTGGCGCATTTCGCCTGAACCCGTCATTGCGCTGGACGGGGACAGGGCAGGGTTGCAGGCAGGTCACCGGCTGATGGATCTGGCGCTGCCCTTGCTGAGTCCCGAGCAATCCTTGCGGTTTTGCCTGCTGCCCGAAAAAATGGACCCCGATGATGTGCTGCGCAGCGGCGGCACGGGTGCCATGCGCAAGCTGCTGGACGGGGCCGTGCCACTGGTGCGGTTGCTGTGGCAGCGAGAGACGGAAGGCCAGGTATTCGACAGCCCCGAACGCCGCGCGGCATTGGACAACCGTTTGCGCGCAGCACTTGGCAAGATTGCTGATGCGGGCCTGCGCGCGCATTACGCGGATGAACTCAAGACCCTGCGTGCCGCATTCCTGCGCGGCTCCGGCACTTCGAAACGTGGCGGGTGGCGCAGTGGCGGGAAATGGCAACCGCCCCCCGCAACCGCGCTGGCTGAAACACGCAATACCTTGCTGGCCGGTGCCGAGGGCACCGCCGTCGCGGAAAAAATGCGCGAGGAGATCATTCTGGCGATCCTGCTGCGACACCGCGACCTTGTGCATGAATTCGAAGCGGATCTGGAACGCGCGGAAATGCGCGATGCGCGCAATAACAGGTTGCGCAGCGACCTGTTGTCGGGAAACCCCGCACCTGACGCCGAACATGTTTCCACGCTGATGGAACTGGGCCATGTGCGTATCGCGCCGCCCGTGCGCAATGATGACATTGATCTGGCGCGCCTGTGCCTGCGCGAGGAATTTGCCAAACTACTGGCCCGTCGCGGGGCCGATGCGGAATTGCGCGACGCGGTCGAGGATCTGGCCCATCTGCCCGATGAAGGTCTGACATGGCGCCTGAAGCAGGCGGCGGAATTGCGCAACCGGTCCGAGCGTTCAAACCTGTCGGATTCCGCCGATCTGGGCGAGGATCGCGCCGCACTTTCGGGCCAGTTAAGCCGGTTCATCGAATCACAAGTCTGGATAAAGCAGAAAAAGTGACCGAATCGTTGCAGTTCCGCACGGTTTGCGTGGTCAAATTGCGTTGGGGAACTGGAAAAACACGTTTCTATTCCCTACATCAGGGTCAGTCCGCGCAGGTTGCCTTGTGATTCGGCGAATCGATTCGCAAGTCCGTATGCCTCGCCTTAGTTTTTCGGGAGCTTTCATGGCCGCCAAAGATACCGACGACACCAGACCCGATGATCAGGACAGCGAAGGCGGACAGATCGTCAGCCAGGCCTCGATCAAGCGCATGATCGCGCAGGCGAAGGAACGGGGTTACATTACCTATGAGCAGCTGAACAAATCACTGCCGCCCGAACAGGTCGCATCCGAGCAGATCGAGGATGTGATGTCGATGCTGTCGGAAATGGGCATCAATGTTGTCGAAGACGACGAGGAGGGCGACGAGCCGGAAGCCAAGGGCGGCGAGCTGGTGGAAACCGGCGGCTCTCGCGAGGTTGCGGTATCGTCGGGGTCGGGCGGAGAGACGCTGGACCGCACAGACGATCCTGTGCGCATGTATCTGCGCGAAATGGGGTCGGTTGAACTGCTGTCACGCGAAGGCGAGATTGCAATCGCCAAGCGTATCGAAGCCGGGCGCAACACAATGATCCTGGGCTTGTGCGAAAGCCCGCTGACTTTTCAGGCGATTACCATCTGGCGTGACGAACTTCTGAACGAAGATGTGCTGCTGCGCGACGTGATCGACCTTGAAACCACCTTCGGCAACGCGCTGGACGAAGACGAAGGCATCCCCGTCACCGAAGGCTTGCCCGACACCGCCGCCGCCGCCGCACCCAAGCGCGAGCGCAGCAACGAGCCGGAACTGGATGCGGACGGAAACCCGATTTCGTCCAATGACGACGACGAGGATGACGACGAACAGTCAAACGTGTCGCTTGCCGCAATGGAAAGCGCACTGAAACCGCGTGTTCTGGAAACACTGGACCGGATTGCGCGCGATTTTGAACTGCTGTCGGAAATGCAGGACCAGCGGATGAATGCCACCCTTCTGGAAGAAGGGCGGTTTTCTGACGCGCAGGAAGAAAAATACCAGAAACTGCGCGCCGAGATTGTGGAAATGGTGAATTCGCTTCACCTGCATAACAACCGGATCGAGGCGCTTGTTGACCAGCTTTATGGCATCAACCGCAGGATCATGTCGATTGACAGCGCCATGGTGAAACTGGCCGATCAGGCGCGCATCAACCGGCGTGAATTCATTGACGAATATCGCGGGTCCGAACTGGACCCGACCTGGTGCGACCGCATGATTGAAAAAGGCGGACGCGGCTGGCAGGCGCTGATGGAACGGTCGCGCGACAAGGTTGACGAATTGCGCAACGACATGGCGCAGGTTGGCCAGTATGTGGGCGTGGACATTCAGGAATACCGCCGCATTGTCGGTCAGGTCCAGAAGGGCGAGAAAGAGGCCCGTCAGGCCAAGAAGGAAATGGTCGAGGCGAACCTGCGTCTGGTGATCTCGATTGCCAAGAAATACACCAATCGCGGGCTGCAATTCCTTGATCTTATTCAAGAAGGCAATATTGGCCTGATGAAGGCGGTGGACAAGTTCGAATACCGCCGTGGCTATAAGTTCAGCACCTATGCGACATGGTGGATCCGGCAGGCGATCACACGGTCCATCGCCGATCAGGCGCGCACCATCCGTATTCCTGTGCACATGATCGAAACCATCAACAAGCTGGTGCGCACAGGCCGCCAGATGTTGCATGAAATCGGTCGCGAACCCACATCCGAGGAATTGGCAGAAAAGCTGCAAATGCCGCTGGATAAGGTGCGCAAGGTGATGAAAATCGCCAAGGAACCGATTTCGTTGGAAACGCCCATCGGGGATGAAGAAGACAGCCAGCTTGGCGATTTCATCGAGGACAAGAACGCGCTGCTGCCGCTGGATTCAGCCATTCAGGACAATTTGCGCGAAACAACCACGCGCGTTCTGTCGTCGCTGACACCGCGCGAAGAGCGTGTTTTGCGCATGCGCTTCGGGATCGGCATGAATACCGATCACACGCTGGAAGAAGTCGGCCAGCAATTCAGCGTCACGCGTGAACGCATCCGCCAGATCGAGGCGAAGGCGCTGCGCAAGTTGAAACACCCCAGCCGCTCGCGCAAGTTGCGCAGCTTTCTGGACCAGTAGGTCGCTGGGCAAAATTATCGGGCGCCGGGGAACCGCGCGCCCGATACGACTTGGTGTTTCAGGTTTCTGTCACACATCGCTTGCTGTTTGGCATCTCAGCCTCTATCACTATAAATATTGCAATTTTAAATTCTGTTAATTTCCAAGACCGTATAGATTGATAGTGCATTTGATAAGCGGGTAGCAGATGTCCGAGGTTGAAACCGAATCAGAAGTTTTCCGTAGAAATTTACTTTATTATATGAAATCGCGCGGCTTTTCGGCCGCATCACTTTCGCGCAAGGCCGGTTTGAACAATCGTGCTGTGAAAGATATCGAAGAACGCCGCACAGGTAGCCCCCGCATATCAACAGTGTTCAAACTTGCGCGCGCGCTGGAGGTGTCGCCGGAAATTCTGCTGGGCTTGCGCGATGACAACTCAACGGGTGGCCAGTTGAATGGTGACGCAGATCACCCTGTGGTTAACGGGTTTCTGTCGTCTCTTTCTCAATCAGAGCGAGAATCTCTTTTAGTTTCAATTCGCCACCTGATTCAGATTGGACGGTAAGCAGCGTTTCAAGAACCCACAACTCTAGCGGGTTCGCCGGTTGCGCCAGTTCTGCCCGATGGGAATTTTCACACATTTTTTTCTTGCCTTTATCGACGCAATGGCGTTGAATTCAAGGGTATCGAGTAGGGTTTCGCTGACTGCCTACGATGTCGACAAGGATATGCGCAACCCCAAGTTGATCAGTATCACGTGATCTCTTAGCCTGTAATACACTTTTAAGTTGTAAATGTGATAATTCACATGCTAGGATCAATACATAGACGTGTACGTTCAGGCACAACCTTAGCCTGTACCCTAATGAAAGATGGCACTCATGTATGACTATGGAAATGATATGAGTATTCCCCCGGTCCCGCGTTTCGACGGGGTGGCGGCGGCCTTCATGGGGTATAGTGACGATGCGCAGGATATGCAGAACTGGGTCTATGACCTGCTTCGCGTGAACATCATGGCGGTGTCCTACTCTGATCGTGCGCTTGATTGGCTGGTGAATAGTGGCATCACACTAGACTTTGTGATCGTCGATGTTGAGCATCTTGGCGGTGTCCACAAGGCGATGAATTTCTGCCTTGCGATCCGCGAGGCATTGCCGGACATGAAAATTATTCTGATATCTGATGATGTTAGCGGCGATGATTTTGGCAGCGAGCGTAGACCCGTATGCGATGGCACGCTGATGAAGCCGGTGTCCCAAACGCGCCTTCTGGATGCGATCCTGATTTGCGGGCAGAAGCAGCGCAGCCGCGCGGTTATCGAGTACGCCTGATTGCGACCGCGTCGAATTCTGGCGCGCCAGAATGCCGGAATGAAAAAATGCGCCCGACCGGGGCGCATTTTGTTTTGAACCAGCATCGATATGAAGGTTGAAGGACAAGATCAGCCTTCGGTCGTTTCGTCCTCGTCTTCGTCCTCGTCGATACTTTCGGCCAGTTGTTCTTCCGACATTTCGACCCAAAGACCGTCAATCGATTCGCCTACCTTGACGAATGCGCCATCGACAAACTGATATTCGGCGATTTTTTCACCGTCGGCATTCTGGATGTCGACCTGAGTCAGGTCTTTCAGTTCCAGATTTCTGTCTTCCAGATATGCCAATGCCTGTTCATAGGCGCTTTCAAGCGTGAAGTCTTCATCATCCTCACCAGCCTGAATGGTCAGGTAATACATGTAGTTCAGGCCGTTATCTTCCTCGACATCCAGAAAGAATTTGACCGAAGTCGCGTCTTCCGGCAGCTCGGAACCGGTTTCATCACCGTTGTCGTCCTCATCATCAATGATGTCATCATCGTCATCATCCAGATCATCGTCGCTGGGATCTTCGTCTTTTGCCAGCTTTTCACGCAGCAAGTCTGCTTTGGCCTTCAGCTTGTCAGCCGCGCATTCCAGCGCAAAGGCTTTCTTTTCGCCGATGGCTTCCAGTGCACCAGCTTTCTTGTCACCCAACGCGCTGAATTTTGCTGCAAATTTCTCTCCCAGGCGGCCACCTTTGCAGGAATAGAAATCGGCTTTCTTTTCATACAGGTCACGCACACCATCAGCTTTGTCCTGATAGTGATCGCGCACGCTGTCGGCTTTCGCTTCCAGCTTGGCGGCTTTGGCTTCCAGTTCCGCAATTTTCTTCTGGATCAGCTTTTCGCGCGCTTCGCTGATGTTGCAAACCTTCTGAACAGGGGCAGGCTTGACCACAGGCTTCAGGACCGACAGCTTGCTTGCCTTCACAGCGATTAATTTCTTGAATAACGACATGTTCCACCTCACAACAAAATTACTTAAAACTTCTTAAACATTGTCTCATTTTTGACAATATTCTTAATTGGAAACAGTCTGTTTCCGGATAATTCCGGTTTCGGCAGGCCGGCCCGTTCCGGCATATACGCAGGGCCGCGTTCCTACTGGCCCTGTTCCGGCCCGTTCAACGGTATCAGTGTCGCACTATGCGTCAGCGAGCCCGTGCGCCGGTCAAAGACAAGAAGTGTCTGGTTTTCGGTAACAATAAGAACCCAGTCGCGCGACAGGGTGACCGCACGCGCCGCTTCGTCCTGCGGCAGTGTTATATTGTCCGGCAAGGCAAAGGGGGCAGGGCTGCGGGCTATCTGGGTGACAAGCAGTCCGATGATGACTATGACGCCAAGGATCATCACGCTGGTCAATACCACGACCAGCCGTTTGACCAGACGCACGTCAGGGGATTGTCCTTCTGGCGGGGGCATATCCGGGGGAAGGGTCATGGCAGAAACGCCTTTCACACAATTGCAGGTCATTATCGGGCCGCAGCCACCTGCGCGCCTTGATAAGGCCTTGGCCCGCGATGTGCCAGAGGGCGCGGCGCTGTCACGCTCGCGGTTGATGCGCATGATTGCGGATGGCGCTGTCCGGCGTGACGGGGTTGTTCTGGACAATCCACGCAGCAAGGTCGCCGAAGGGGATGTGCTGGTGCTGCATGTCGTGCACGGGGCCGAGATTGCCACTGTCGCGCAGGATATCGCATTGGATGTGCTGTTTGAGGATGATGACCTGATCGTCATTGACAAGCCGGCGGGCATGGTGGTGCACCCCGCCCCCGGATCGCCCGACCAGACGCTTGTGAACGCATTGCTGCACCATTGTGGCGACAGCCTGTCGGGGGTGGGCGGTGAAAAGCGGCCCGGCATTGTGCACCGGATCGACAAGGATACAAGCGGGCTTCTGGTGGTCGCGAAATCGGACCGCGCGCATCACGGTCTGGCGGCGCAGTTTGAACGCCACAGCGTGAACCGGCGCTATCTGGCGCTGGTCTATGGCTGCCCCGATGCGGGCGACCCGCGCCTGCGCGGCGCGCGCGGCGTCAGCTTCGAGGCGTCCAATATCATGAAAATCACCAGCCAGCTTGCGCGCCACCGCACCGACCGCCAGCGTCAGGCGGTCATGTGGTCGGGCGGGCGGCATGCCGTGACGCGCGCGCGGGTGCTTCAGGCATTTGGCACACCGGCCCAACTGGCACTGGTCGAATGCTGGCTTGAAACCGGACGCACCCATCAGATCAGGGTGCATATGACGCATGCGGGCCATGCGCTGGTGGGTGATCCGGTCTATGGCGGCGGGCGGCGCAAATTATCCCCCAAGGCCCTGCCAGAAGACGCGATTGACGCCTGTGCGCGTTTTCCGCGTCAGGCCCTGCATGCCGCCACACTGGGCTTCATTCATCCCGTCAGCGGCGAAGCAATGGAATTCGCGGCCCCCTTGCCGCAGGATTTCGCGGCCCTGCTTGGCACGCTGCAAACCTCACCGGATCACACAACCGGGTGAGGAGTGTTTCAATCCCTCGCGCTTGTGCGTTTACTTGTTAGAAATGTATTTAACGTAGGTTTGCTTGAATTGTGACTGTGTCACGCATACCTGCAAAATCCGGCCGTGATAAGGAATCGTTCCATGAGCAGCTATGCAAATCTTCCAGCGCCAAGCCCCGAACAGGGACTGAACCGTTACATGCAGGAAATCCGCCGTTTTCCTATGCTGGAACCGGAGGAAGAATTCATGCTGGCCAAGCGCTGGGTGGATCATCAGGACACGGATGCGGCGCATAAGCTGGTGACCAGCCATCTGCGGCTGGCTGCAAAAATTGCGATGGGGTATCGCGGCTACGGTCTGCCGCAGGCCGAGGTGATCTCGGAGGCGAATGTGGGCCTGATGCAGGCTGTGAAGCGGTTCGACCCTGACAAGGGGTTCCGCCTTGCCACCTATGCCATGTGGTGGATCAGGGCCAGCATTCAGGAATATGTGCTACGGTCATGGTCTCTGGTGAAACTGGGCACCACCAGCGCGCAAAAGAAGCTGTTTTTCAACCTGCGCAAGGCAAAGTCCAAAATCGGCGCGCTGGAAGACGGGGATTTGCGCCCTGAAAATGTCGCACAGATCGCGCGCGAACTGAATGTGACCGAGGATGAAGTGGTCGCCATGAACCGCCGTTTGTCCGGCGGCGACAGTTCACTGAATGCCACCATTGGCAGCGAAGACGGGGCATCCAGCTGGCAGGACTGGCTGGAAGATGAAGACGCCAATCAGGCCGATGATTATGCCGAACGCGACGAACTGGAACTGCGCCGCGAATTGCTGGTCGAGGCGATGGACGCACTGAACGAGCGGGAGCGTGACGTGTTGACCGCGCGCCGCCTGAGCGAAGACCCCGTCACACTGGAAGACCTGTCGCAGCGATTCGAGGTTAGCCGCGAACGGATCCGCCAGATCGAAGTGCGCGCCTTTGAAAAACTTCAGGCCCGCATGCGCACGCTTGCGCGCGAGAAGGGGATGGTTGTTCCTGTGAACTGACCACAGGCCACGCGCGGGTAAGGAGAGGAACATTCTAAGGCGCGGAATCAAGGGCGCAGCCCGCCGCGCCATCGGCCGGCCGTCCCGCGGCCCGCCGATTTGGCTGATGGCAGGCCAAGCATTTATCGCAGGAGTATGCTGCCTGCATAAAGTGAACTACACCAACGCCGGAGCGGCAGACCCCGGCCCGCCGATAGCAAGGGCTTCACCCAAGCCCATCGCCTGCCTCAAGCCAGCGATACAAAAAACGGCACTGGGCGCGCGCGTAGTTGCCTGCGACTGGCGTAAAGGCATGTTGCGCAAACGTGGGAACCGGTTTTGAGCTACTCGAACATGCAAAACCAATAAGTTGGATCATGTCGCGTGAATGCGAACGAACGCGACAGGCGCTAGAAATCTACAGCGATACCCTTCTTCTCCCAATCGCCATAGCGCACGGGTTCCGGACCTTTGCGCCCGCCCAATTCGCGGGGGCGTTCGTCCGGCTGCGCGGCTGCGCGGCGGGCTTCTGCCTCGGCCAGTGCGCGTTGGGCGGCGGGCGGCAGGGTGGCACGCCGGTCGGTTTCGGAAGCTGCATCTGTTTCGGGTGTGGGTGTTGCGTCTGTCGGGGACATGTGGGGCCTGCTTGTCATATCACTTCCCCTGATATACCCCGATTGCACCAAAGGACAAGAAACCGTTCATGCCTCAATCTGCCACACTTGCCCCGCGTTCTGCCGCACTGGACCTGATTTCAGCCGTGTTCGAACACCATCGCAGCCTGTCCGAGGCCCGCGTCACGCCCGAAGGCAGGTTTGCAGCGCTGCCCCCTGACGGGCGCGCGCGCGCTGCGCGGCTGGCGCAGGACGCGTTGCGCCAGATGGGGCGGGCGGATCACCTGCTGCGCCGCGCCTTGCGCAAATCGCCGCCGGAAAATGTCTTATGGGTGCTTCGGCTTGCAACGGTTGAAATGCTGGCCTTGGGCGCGCCTGCGCACGGGGTCATCAATGACGCGGTTGCGCTGACACGCGGCTGGGCGGGGGAGCCGAAACTGACCGGTCTGGTCAATGCGGTCTTGCGCCAGATGGCACAGCACAGCGCGCAGGATTGGGCGCAAACCCCCGTGCCGCGCCTGCCTGCATGGTTGCGCGGGGCGCTGCAAAACGCCTATGGCACCCAGATCACCCAAGCGATCGAGGTTGCGCATCAACAGCCCGCCCCGCTGGATCTGACGCTGCGTGACCCCGCCGGTCCGCCCGAAGGGCTGGATGCGCAGCTTTTGCCCACCGGCAGCCTGCGCCTGCATCAGGCAGGGCAGGTCAGCGCCTTGCCCGGTTTTGACACTGGCGCATGGTGGATTCAGGACATGGCCGCCAGCCTGCCTGCGCGCCTGTTGGGCGATATGCAGGGCCTGTCGGTGCTGGATATCTGCGCGGCACCGGGGGGCAAGACCATGCAACTTGCCGCAGCCGGTGCGAAGGTCACAGCGCTGGATATTTCCGGCCCGCGGCTGGTGCGGCTGCACGAAAATCTGGCACGCACCGGGCTTGCGGCCCATGTCGCGCAGGGCGATGCGCTGCATTGGACCCCCGACACCCCTTTTGATGCGGTTTTGCTGGATGCGCCCTGTTCGGCCACAGGCACAATCCGGCGCCATCCGGAAGTGCCCCATCTGCGCAGCCGTGCCGATATCAAGGCGCTATGTGCCTTGCAGGGCCAGTTGCTGGACCGTGTGCTGGACCCCGCTCAGGGGCTTTTGCGTGCTGGCGGGCGCGTGGTCTATTGCACCTGTTCGCTGCTGCCCGAAGAAGGCGAGGCACAGGCCAGTGCCGCCATGGCGCGCCATAATGTTCAGGCCCTGCGCGTCGATCTGCGCGGCCTGCCTGACGCGTGGCGCACGCCCGAAGGGGGTATTCGCACGCGGCCTGATTACTGGCCGGAGTTTGGCGGTATGGACGGGTTCTATATGATAGTTTTGCAACATATAGGGTAATTTGACTTGCCGCCCGCAAGACTTGCGCGCAAAGGCTGACAAAGCGCCGGGATCTGGGCTATTCTGCACCGCAACAAGCGCCCCCGAAATCAGAGTGTGATTCCAGACAGGTCCGGTTCCCAGTGACGCAGTTTTCAATGACAGGCACACAACAGGTAAGCTTCATGGACCGGCTTGCCGCGCGTTTGCTGGCCCGCGGGCAGCCTGTGACCGCGCTGGTTGCCCATCCGCAACCGCGCGGCACCGGACAATTCGCGCGTGGCAAACAGATGCTGGCGGGAAATTTCCTGATGGCCGGTGAATTGCTGAAACATGATGGGGCGGTACCGTTTCAGGCGGTATCGGGCGTTGCGATTGATGCGTTGAACGGGTTTGACTGGCTGGATGATCTGGCCGCAGTTGGCGACCAGAACGCACGCAGACTGGCACAGTCCGGACTTGCGGACTGGCTTGCGCGCTACGGGCGCGGGCAGGGGCCGGGCTGGACAGCGGGCGTGGCAGGGCGCAGGCTTATGAACTGGCTTACCCATGCAATCATGTTGATGCAGGGACAGGACAAGGTGTTTCAGGACCGTTTTCTGCGCGCATTGTCGCATCACGCGACCTTTCTGGCGCGGCGCGCGGGCAGGGCCGCGCCCGGCCTGCCGCGAATTACGGCGCATGCGGGCCTGCTGTTTGCCGCGCTGTCGCTGGAAGGGTGGGAACGGCGGATCGATCCGACCGCGCGTGCATTGGTGGCCGATTGTGACCGCCAGATCGGCGCGGATGGCGGGATTGCCACGCGCAGTCCCGAAGATCTGTTGCAGATTTTTGTTCTGCTGTCATGGGCGGCACAGGCGCTGGACGAACAAGGCCGCGCGGCGGACGGGCGCATGCTGGGGGTGCTGGCGCGTGTGGCAGGTGCGCTTCGTGTTCTGCGCCATGCAGATGGCGGGCTGGCGCGGTTTCATGGGGGCGGGCGCGGAAACGAGGCCGACCTGATGGCCGCCCTTGCCGTGCATGATGCCCTTAGCGCGCAGCCCCCGAAGGGCACGGCAGGGCAGGCCATGGGGTTTGCGCGCCTGTCGGCAGGGCGCAGCACGGTCATCATTGATGCGGCCGCGCCACCCGTTGCGGCGGCCGCGTCGCGCGCACATGCGTCCACACTGGCGTTTGAACTGACATCCAACCGGCGGCCGGTCATTGTTTCATGCGGTGACGGCACCAGTCTGGGCGTTGACTGGCAGCGCGCCAGCCGCGCCAGTGCGTCACATTCGACGCTGTCCATTGACGGCTATTCCTCGGCGCGGTTCACTGGCACGGATCGCAACCGGCTGAAGCTGACAGACGGGCCGCGCACGGTCGGCTGCGAATTTCGCCATACATCCTATTCCCGCGCGGTCGCCCTGTCGCATGACGGGTATCTGGACACGCACGGGCTGGAGCATACGCGCTTTCTGGACCTGTCGGCAGATGGCCGCGTCCTGAGTGGCGAAGACATGCTGCTGTCGGGCGGACGGGCGGCGCGCAAACGCTTTGACGATGTTCTGGCGCGCACGCGCGGCGCGGGTATCGTCTACAGCTTGCGGTTCCATCTGCACCCCGAAGTGGACGCTTCGGTGGACATGAACGGCACGGCTGTGTCCATTGTGTTGCGGTCGGGCGAAATATGGGTGTTTCGCGCCGATGGCCATGCCCTGACGCTTGCGCCGTCTGTCTATCTTGAAAAAGCGCGCCTGAATCCGCGCGCAAGCTACCAGATCGTGTTGTCCTTGCGCGCGCAAGACTATACCAGCCAGGTGAACTGGGTTCTTGCAAAAGCGCAGGATACCCCGATTGCCCTGCGTGATACGGCGCAGGAAAACCCGCTGGCTGTGCCCGACCTGTAGATGCCGACCCGTAAGACCTGACCAAGGATGCCTTCCCCCATGACTGACCTTGCCCCATTGAAGCGCGCATTGATTTCCGTTTCCGACAAGACCGGCCTGATTGATCTGGCCAAGGCACTGGCCGCCCGCAAGGTCGAGCTTGTCTCGACCGGCGGCACCGCGCGCGCCTTGCGCGAAGCGGGGCTTGCCGTGCAGGATGTGTCGGACCTGACGGGGTTTCCCGAAATGATGGACGGGCGCGTGAAAACCCTGCATCCGGGCGTGCATGGCGGTTTGCTGGCGCTGCGCAATGATGAAGCGCATGTGGGCGCCATGGTCGCGCACGGGATCAAGGCCATCGATTTGCTGGTGGTGAACCTTTATCCGTTTGAAGAAACCGTTGCGCGCGGCGCACATTACGCAGAAGCGATCGAGAATATCGACATTGGCGGCCCCGCAATGATTCGTGCCGCCGCCAAGAACCATGATTTCGTGACTGTCGTGACCGATCCGGAAGATTACCTGCCGCTGCTGTCCGAACTGGACGCGCAGGATGGCAAGACGCGGCTGGCCTTCCGGCGCAAGCAGGCGCAACGCGCCTATGCGCGCACAGCCGCCTATGATGCGGCCGTGTCCACATGGATGGCGGGCGCCATTGACGATGCCGCGCCGCGCCGGCGTGCCTTCGCGGGGACATTGGCGCAGACATTGCGCTACGGCGAAAACCCGCATCAGGCGGCCGCCTTCTACCGTGACGGGTCCGACCGCCCCGGCGTGGCCACAGCGGTCCAGCATCAGGGCAAAGAGTTAAGCTATAACAACATCAACGACACTGATGCCGCCTTTGAACTGGTGTCGGAATTCCTGCCTTCGGACGGACCGGCCTGCGCGATCATCAAACACGCCAATCCTTGCGGGGTTGCACGCGGGGCAACATTGGCCGAAGCCTATGCGCGCGCCTATGACTGCGACCGGACATCGGCGTTTGGCGGGATTATCGCGCTGAATATGAAGCTGGATCTGGACACTGCCAAGGCCATCACCGGCATATTCACAGAAGTCGTGATCGCGCCCGCCGCCGATCAGGCCGCAATCGACCATTTCGCCACCAAGAAGAACCTGCGCCTGCTGACCACCAAGGGGCTGGCCAATCCCGCCCTTGGCGGGCTTGCCTTCAAGCAGGTCTCGGGCGGGTTTCTGGTGCAGGACCGCGACAATGGCATGATTGGTCCCGATGATTTGAAAGTGGTGACCAAACGTGCGCCCAGCGATGCGGAACTGGCTGATCTGCTGTTCGCATGGAAAGTGGCCAAGCATGTCAAATCCAATGCCATTATCTATGTGAAGGACGGCGCGACCGTGGGCGTGGGCGCGGGCCAGATGTCGCGCGTGGATTCCACACGCATTGCCGCGCGCAAGGCACAGGACATGGCCGAGGTGTTGGGGCTGGATACAACACCGACCGAAGGGTCGGTCGTGGCGTCGGATGCGTTTTTCCCGTTCTCGGACGGGTTGCTGACCGCCGCCGCCGCAGGCGCGCGTGCCATTATCCAGCCGGGCGGGTCCATGCGCGATGACGAAGTGATCGCAGCCGCCGACAAGGCGGGCCTTGCCATGGTCTTTACCGGCCAACGCCATTTCCGGCACTGAACGGGGCTGGGGCAATGCGCATCGCAATCGGGGTTATGGCAAGTGTTCTGGTGGCCGATCAGGCCAGCAAATGGGCCGTTGTGGACGTCATGGGCTTGCAGCAACGCTTGTTCATTCCGGTATTCGACCCCTATCTGAACTTTGCGATGGCTTGGAATACCGGCATAAATTTCGGGCTTTTCAGCTCTGGCAGCTGGACGGCCCGCGCGGTTCTTATTGCGATTGCACTGGCCATTTGCCTATGGGTCTGGATGTGGGTGCGTCGTGACGGGGCGCGGAAATGGATGCAGGTTTCGGCAGGGTTGCTGATCGGGGGCGCGCTGGGCAATGTGATTGACCGGTTGCGTTGGGGCGCGGTCGCTGATTTCATCAACATGTCTTGTT
Source organism: Roseinatronobacter sp. (assembly GCF_051859525.1). Lineage (NCBI taxonomy): Bacteria > Pseudomonadati > Pseudomonadota > Alphaproteobacteria > Rhodobacterales > Paracoccaceae > Roseinatronobacter > Roseinatronobacter sp. The sequence continues at coordinate 36,699 of NZ_JBHYFM010000024.1, forward strand.
GCGGACTGCAAAATCCGTATTCTTTCAACATTGCGGATGTTGCGGTCTTTGCGGGTGCGTTTGGTCTGATCCTGTTTTCCGGACGTGCTGAAAAAGGCAAGGATGCAGACTAAAGCGCGAATTTGTGCTTTGGGGTTGCGACAGGGCGTGACGTTACGATTGGAATGCGCTAAGACCAAGCGCGAACGGTAGAAGTGAAGGGGGTAGGGCGATGGCAGTCAGGCAGGTGGTTTTCGCAGCCCTTGGCGCGTCCGTGCTGGCATTGGGGGCCTGTTCGGACTCCAGTGATCCGATATTGATGCATGCAGGCGCACAGGATCGCGGCCCTGATGAATTTGCAATCCTGCCCACACTTCCGCTGGAAATGCCGGACGATCTGGCGGCCTTGCCAGCGCCAAATCCGGGCGGTGGCAACCGTGTTGACCCGCAGCCGCGCGCCGATGTCGCGCGCGCATTGGGCGGCAGCCCTGCGGCGGCGCTTAATCCCGGTGTGGCTGATGGCGGTATCGTCAATTACGCCAGCCGTTTCGGCCGCAGCGGCGATATTCGCGCCCAACTCGCTGCCGAGGATCTGGAACACCGCCAGCGCAATCGCGGGCGACTTCTGGAACGTGTGTTTGGCGTGAATGTCTATTATGACGCCTATGAACATATGTGGCTGGACAAATACGCCGAATTGGAACGCTGGCGCCGTGCAGGGGCGCGCACGCCGACGGCGCCCCCGCGCGAATTGCTGGAAAACTGATCCGCGCCTTCCCCGGTTCGGGGTATTTTGCAAACCGCATCCGTCAGGTCTGACGCGGTAACAACCGCGTTGGTCCCCCTTGAACCTGTGCGCGGTGGCAGTACCTTCTGCGGCAGTTCAGCTATTCCGGCCCAAAGGTATGCGAATCCTATGTTTTTCCGACTGACAGCTTTTTTCGTGATCGGCCTGTTGGCACTGCGTGTCGCCAATGCGGAGCCTGTAACCCACACCACATTGGATAACGGGCTGGAGGTCGTCATCATCGAGGACCGCCGCGCCCCCGTGGTGGTGCATATGGTGTGGTACAAGATCGGCGCCGCGGATGAACCGCCGCTGCAATCGGGTATAGCGCATTTTCTGGAACACCTGATGTTCAAAGGCACCGACACCATGGAATCGGGGGAATTTTCCCGCGTGGTCGAGGCCAATGGCGGGCGCGACAATGCCTTCACCAGTTGGGATTATACCGGCTATTTCCAGCGCGTCGCATCGGATCGTCTGGAATTGATGATGCAGATGGAAGCCGACCGCATGGTCAACCTGTCCTTCACCGAATCCGACTGGCTGCCCGAACGCGCCGTCATTCTGGAAGAACGCGGGCAGGTGCTGGAAAGCCGCGTGGGCGGACAGTTCAACGAGGCCATGATGGCCACACTTTACAAGGCGCATCCTTACGGCACTCCCATCATCGGGTGGCGCCATGAAATGGAAACCCTGACCGGTCAGAATGCGATGGATTTTTATGACCTGCATTATGGCCCGAATAACGCGATTCTGGTGATTGCGGGCGATGTGGACACCGAAGACGCGCTGGACATGGCGCAGCAGATTTATGGCCCCGTGCCCGCCAATCCCGACATTGCGCCTGTTATCCGGCCCAATGAGCCGCCGCATCTGGCCGAACGCCGGCTGGTGTTTGAAGATGCGCGCGTCGGCACGCCATATGTCAGCCGCATGTATCTGGCACCTGTGCGCCGCGCAGGCGACCAGTCGCAGGCGGCGGCCCTGCAAATGCTGGCGGCACTTCTGGGCGGCAGTTCCACCACATCGGTTCTGGAACGGCGCTTGAACTTTGAACAGGGTATCGCACTGTCCGCATGGGCCGGATATAATGGCATGGCGCGTGATTATGGCACGTTCAGCCTTGGGATTGCGCCGGTGGACGGGGTGTCACTGGAGGATGCGGAAGCGGCCCTTGACGCAGCCGTGGCCGATTTTCTGGAAGACGGTGTCGATCAGGCGCAGTTTGACCGCGTGCGCCGCCAGATCAGGGCGTCGGAAATATACGCGCTGGATGATATGCAGGGGCGCGCGCGTCAATATGGTGTCGGCCTGTCCGTGGGGCTTGGCGTCGATGATATTTCGGGCTGGGTTGACGCGCTGGACGCCGTGACCCCCGATGACGTGATCGCCGCAGGCCAGTTTCTGCTGGACCGCCGCAATTCTGTCACCGGCTACCTGACCCAACCCACCGCAAGCAGCCCATCCGAGGTGACACAATGACCCGTTTGCTGGCCCTGACCGCTGGTCTGTTCATTGCCCTTGCCGCCCCCCTGCGTGCCGAAGTGTCCATTACCCCTGTCACATCGGATTCTGGCTTGCAGGCATGGCTGGTCGAGGAACGCAGCATTCCTTTTGTGGCGCTGGAACTGATTTTTGCGGGCGGCGCAACGCTGGACGGGGACGCCACCGCAGGCGCGACCAGCCTGATGACCGCGCTTTTGTCCGAAGGGGCGGGGGATATGGACGCCCAGGCCTATGCCGCCCGCAGCGAGGAACTGGCCGCGCGTATCAGCTTCGACTCGGGGCGCGATACAGTGTCCGTCTCGGTGCGGTTTCTGACCGAAGATGCGGATGATGTGATTGACCATGTGCGCACGGCGCTGATCGATCCGCGTTTCGATGCGGATGCGGTTGAACGGGTGCGCAGTCAGATGCTGTCGAAACTGCGCCGTGATGCGCTGGACCCCAACACGCTGGCGTCGCAAGCTTTTGCGCAGGCGGCCTATGGCGACCACGCCTATGGGCGGGCCAGTGACGGCAGCGTGGACACTGTGGCCGCGCTGGATGTCGCGGGATTGCAGGCGGCCCATCAGGGGGCGATTGCGCGTGACCGTGTGTTCATTGGCGCGGCAGGCGATATTGATGCCCCCGAACTTGCACGCCTGATTGACCGCTTGTTTGACGGCATTCCCCAAGAAGGTGCGCCTGTTCCGGAGCGCGCCGAATTTTCCGCCCCCCCGGGGATAGCGGTGATTCCCTTCGATGGACCGCAATCCGTCATTGCTTTTGGCCATGATGGCATTGCCCGCGACGACCCCGATTTTCTGACCGCTTTCGTCGTGAACGAAGTGTTCGGCGGTGGCCGCTTTGGCACAAGGCTGATGGAAAGTCTGCGTGTCCAGCGCGGCCTGACTTATGGGGTGGGCAGCTTTCTGGCCGCAGGGCTGTTGGGCGAAAGCTATCAGGGGCGCATGTCCACGGATAATGCGAATGCCGCCGCGGCGATCGATCTGTTGCGCGAAGAATGGGCGCAAATTGCCGAAAGCGGCATCTCGGACGACGACCTGTCGCGCATCCAGACCTATTTGACGGGCGCTTACCCGCTGCGTTTTGACGGCAATGCCGCGATTGCATCCACCATGGCGTCGATGCAATATCAGGGCTTCGATATTGATTATGTCAATATCCGCAACGACCTGATTGACGCGCTGACGCTGGATCAGGTCAATGCCATGGCCGCGCGCCTGTTTGACGCGGATGCGCTGCATTTCGTCGTGGTGGGCCAACCCGAAGGGCTGGAATAGCGCCTTGGCAGGGGCGCGGCACCCATGCTATGTTGTGGCATGAACACCGCGCACCGCAATATACGCCCCGAGATCCGCCAGCTTGACGAAGCCTGCGCCAACCGCATCGCGGCAGGCGAAGTGGTGGAACGGCCTGCATCTGCGGTCAAGGAACTGGTGGAAAACGCACTTGATGCGGGCGCGACCCGCATTGACGTGGCTTACGGTGATGGTGGCAAGACCCTGATACGGGTGCGCGATGACGGGCATGGCATGGCCCCTGATGACCTGCCGCTGGCGCTGTCGCGCCATGCCACCTCCAAGATTGACGGGACCGATCTGCTGAATATCCGGTCCTTCGGGTTTCGCGGCGAAGCGTTGCCCAGCCTTGGGGCGGTGGGGCGGCTGTCCATCACCTCGCGCAGTCAAGGCGGGGATGGCGCGCGCATTACCGTCAATGGCGGGCGCGTGGGGCCGGTCCGGCCCGAGGCCGCACAACACGGCACGCTTGTGGAATTGCGCGACCTGTTCCATGCCACGCCCGCGCGGCTGAAATTCATGCGCTCCGACCGCGCCGAGGCACAGGCCATCGCCGATGTGCTGAAACGTCTGGCCATGGCCGAACCCTATGTCAGCTTTACCCTGACCGATGTGTCCAATGACACCCCGCGCCAGATTTTCCGCGCCGATGCCGCCCAAGGCGCGCTGTTTGACGCGCTGGAAGACCGGATGGCCGCGATTCTGGGCCGCGAATTTACCGACAACGCCATCCGCATTGATACGGAACGCGACGGGCTGCACCTGACGGGGCTTGCGGGCCTCCCTACCTATTCGCGCGGGGCAGCCGTGGCGCAATATCTGTTCGTCAATGGCCGCCCCGTGCGTGACAAGCTGCTGGTTGGGGCGTTGCGCGCGGCCTATATGGATTTCCTGTCGCGCGACCGCCACCCTGTTGCCGCACTGTTCATAACCTGCGCGCCCGAACTGGTGGATGTGAATGTCCACCCTGCCAAATCCGAAGTCCGTTTCCGCGATCCAGGGCAGGCGCGCGGGCTGGTTGTCAGCGGGTTGCGCCACGCGCTGGCCAATGCGGGGCACCGCGCCTCCAGCACAGTTGCGGGCGCAATGCTGGGCGCGATGCACCCGCAAACCGCGCCGCCCGCGCCGTATCATCAAGCGCCCTATCAAATGGACCGCCCGTCACCACAGGCCCGCGCCGCCAGCTACCAGTTACAGGCCCCGTTCCAGATGGATGATGCGCCCGCTGCCTTCTGGTCGGGGGCCGAGGCGGTTTCAGCACGCCATGAAGCGCCGGAAACCACTGTTCCGGTGCCCGATGATGCGCCCCTTGGGGCCGCGCGTGCGCAGTTGCACCAGAACTATATCGTCGCGCAGACCGCGCGCGGCGTGGTCATCGTGGACCAGCACGCCGCACATGAGCGGTTGGTCTATGAGCGGCTGAAACGCCAGCGTGCCGAAAGCGGTGTTGCCGCGCAGGCGCTGCTGATCCCCGAAATCGTTGAACTGCCCGATGCGGATGCCGCGCAACTTCTGGCCCTGTCGGATGATCTGGCGACGTCGGGACTGGTGATCGAGGCATTTGGCGGCGGCGCAATCGTGGTGCGCGAAACGCCCGCACTTCTGGGTACAGTGGATGCGCGCGCGCTGATCCGCGACATACTGGACGACCTTGCCGATCTGGGCACAAGCCAAAGCCTGCAGGCGCGCATTGACGCGGTGCTGTCGCGCATGGCCTGTCACGGCTCGGTGCGGTCGGGCCGTGCCATGCGGCTGGACGAAATGAATGCCCTGCTGCGCGAGATGGAGGCAACGCCCCATTCGGGCCAGTGTAACCACGGGCGGCCCACCTATGTCGAACTGGGCCTTGATGATATTGAAAAGCTGTTTGGTCGCAAATGACCATTGACTGGAACGACCCGCTGCTGATTGCGCTGGCGCTTGGCGTGGTTGCGGTTCTTGTGCTGTGGCGCGTTCTGCGCGCGGTTTCCGGTCTGTCGGGGCTGGATGCGCGCCTGTCCCGCCTGTCGGACAGCCAGAACCAGCTTGCAGGCGGGCTGGCGCATGTTGCCCAAAGCCAGACGCAGGTGATTGGACTGGTCGAGGCGCGGCTGGCCGATATGGGGCGCTATATGGGCGACACATTGGCGGGCAATGCGCAAACCACGGCAGACAGCATGGGGGCCTTGCGCGAACGGCTGCAAGTCATTGACGCCGCACAGGCCAAGATTGAGGCGCTGTCGGGCAATGTCCTGTCCTTGCAGGATATCCTGTCCAACAAACAGGCGCGCGGCGCATTCGGCGAAGTGCAACTGGAAGCGTTGTTGTCTGACGCCCTGCCGCCCGATGCCTTCAGCCTTCAGGCCAGCCTGTCGAACGGGCGGCGGGTGGATGCGTTGGTCCATATGACCCAACCGCTTGCCGTGGACGCGAAATTCCCGCTGGAGGCGTATCAGGCGCTGACACGCGCCCCAGATGATGCGGCGCGCGTGGCGGCGCGCCGTGCACTGGCACAGGCCATGCGCGCGCATATCAAGGCAATTTCCGAACGCTATATCCTGCCCGGTGAAACCGCAGATGGGGCGCTGATGTTCCTGCCATCCGAGGCGATTTACGCAGAACTGCATGCCAACCTGCCCGATGTCGTGCGCGACGGGTTTGCGGCCAAGGTCTGGATTGTGTCGCCCACCACCATGATGGCCACACTCAATACCCTGCGCGCCGTGATGAAAGACACCCGCCTGCGGTCCGAGGCGCGCGCCGTGCGCCGTGAAGTGCAATTGCTGGTCGAGGATGCAGACCGCCTTGGCGCGCGTGTGGCCAAGCTGGAAAGTCATTTCGCGCAGGTACAAAACGACCTGTCGGGCATTCGCATTTCCGCCGACAAGATCACGCGGCGTGGCGCGCGGCTGGATGATTTCGATTTCACCAGAACACCGGAATGACAGACCCGCGCCCCCATTGAACCGCCTGCGCATCAGGCTAGGTATGGGACCGATATGACAAGGGGGCAGGGCGGATGCGCGACCAGACTGCAACGCGCGCTGCGGGTCAGGCGCTGCTGAATGATTTTGTGCCGCGTATGGGGCGGCATTACACCGCGGGCCGGAATTTTGACTACGGGCCGGACCGGCACCGCGATGTATCCGGCCTGTCGCCCTATCTACGCCGCAGGCTGGTGCTGGAAGAAGATGTGGTCGCCGCCGCATTGGCGGCGCATGGGCCCGAGCAGGCAGAAAAATTCATTCAGGAAGTGGTCTGGCGCGGGTATTTCAAGGGCTGGCTGGAGCGCCGACCCGCAATCTGGGCCAGTTACCGCGAGGGCGTGTTGCATGATCTGGCCGTGCTGGAACGTGACCGTGGATTGCGCCGCGCTGTAGCCGATGCAGAAACAGGCACCACCGGACTGGCGTGTTTTGACGCATGGGCGCGCGAACTGGTGCAAACAGGGTATCTGCACAATCACGCGCGCATGTGGTTCGCCTCGATCTGGATCTTCACATTGGGGCTGCCGTGGCGGTTGGGGGCGGATTTCTTCTTGCGGCATTTGCTGGATGGCGATCCTGCGTCAAACACGCTGGGCTGGCGTTGGGTGGCGGGGTTGCATACGCGCGGCAAACCCTATGCGGCGCAGGGCTGGAATATTGCAAAATTCACCGGCGGGCGTTTTGCCCCGCGTGACAACGAATTGTGCCGTGATGTGCAGGGCTTGGAGGGGAGTGAACCTGACGGATTGCCCGCCGTTGCCCCTTTGCGGCAGCCCATAGCGCCGGACCCGCGTCACCCCGCTGTTTTGCTGATCACCGAAGAAGATTGCCGGCCAGAGGATTTTGACCTTGGCCCCTATGATATTCGCGGCGTGGCCACGCTTGCGGGATCGCATCTGCGATCATCGCAAAGCGTGTCACCTGCCGTGACAGCGTTTGAAGACGGCGCATTGCACGACGCCGCACTGCGTGTGGGGGCGCCGCATGCGGTGGCCTTGCGCGCGGGCAGGCCGGAGGATCTGGCACGTTGGGCCACTGACGCAGGGGCGTCGCAGATCATCACAGCCTATATCCCCGAAGGCCCGCTGCGCGATTGGGTGCAACAGGCCGTGCCCGCGCTGGATGCAGCGGGCGTCCGGCTGTGCGAATGGCAGCGCGGCTGGGATCTGGCCATCTGGCCGCATGCCACAGCGGGGTTTTTCAAGGTGAAGAAGAAAATTCCCCAGATCATCCACCAGCGACACCTGTTGTAGCTGTGGTGTGCAATCGCGGATGCAAGTGTAGGGCTGCTGGTGTTTGCCTGTTGCGGACGTTCGGGGGGACGCGAAGTGCCCGACCGCGGGGGGGCGCTCCCACGATTTTGGCGGGCAGTTTATGCTGCGGCTTATTGCGACGGTTC
>NZ_JBHYFM010000025.1:0-43599 GCF_051859525.1 Roseinatronobacter sp.
CCCACCCCTTCCGTGGCCTTGTCGAAGGCAGCAAGGACGATGGCAACAACTGGAACTTTGACGTGCCGCTGCTGCGCGGCGACCATGTCACCGATGACGCGGGCACAGGGTTTGTCCATACCGCCCCCAGCCATGGCGATGACGACTATCAGATCGGGCTGAAACATGGCCTGCCCATGACCTATAACGTTCTGGAAGATGGCAGCTACCGCCCCACTTTACCGCTGTTCGGGGGCGAAGTCATCATCAAGCCCGATGGCAAGGAAGGCGGCGCGAATGTGGCCGTGATCAAGCAGCTTGCCTATGCGGGCGCGCTGTTCGCCAAGGGCAAGCTGCGCCATTCCTACCCGCATAGCTGGCGGTCGAAAGCGCCGCTGATCTATCGCAACACCGCGCAATGGTTCGCGGCCATCGACAAGCCGCTTGATGACGGGATGAACAGCCATGGCGACACCATCCGCGCCCGCGCGCTGGAATCCATCGACCGGCTGGTGCAATGGACGCCGCAAACCGGCCGCAACCGCCTGTATTCCATGATTGAAGCGCGGCCCGACTGGGTGCTGTCGCGTCAACGCGCATGGGGCGTGCCGCTGACCTGTTTTGTCAAAACCGGCGCGAAACCGGATGATGCGGATTTCCTGCTGCGCGATGCCACTGTCAACGCCCGTATCAAGGCCGCGTTTGAAGAACATGGCGCGGATATCTGGTATACCGACGGGTTCAAGGCGCGCATGCTGGACGGGTTGCACGACCCTGACGCCTATACACAAGTGTTCGATGTGCTGGATGTGTGGTTCGATTCCGGATCCACCCATGCGTTTGTTCTGCGCGACCGCGAGGATGGCGCGGCGGACGGGATTGCGGACCTGTATCTGGAAGGGACCGACCAGCACCGCGGCTGGTTCCATTCCTCCATGCTGCAAGCCTGCGCCACCAAGGGGCGCGCGCCCTATCACGGGGTGCTGACGCACGGGTTCACACTGGATGAGAAGGGCATGAAAATGTCCAAATCGCTGGGCAATACCGTGGCCCCGCAAGAAGTGATCGACGAATATGGCGCGGATATCCTGCGCCTGTGGGTCGCGCAAAGCGACTACACCGCCGATCTGCGCATCGGCCGCGAAATCCTGAAGGGCGTGGCCGACAGTTACCGCCGGTTGCGCAACACCATGCGCTTCATGCTGGGCAATCTGGACGGGTTCGATGATGCAGAGCGCGTGAACCCCGCAGATATGCCGGAACTGGAGCAATGGGTTCTGCACCGGTTGGCCGAACTGGATATCGAGGTGCGCAAGGGCTATGCCGCCTATGATTTTCAGGGCGTGTTCCAGAAGCTGTTTACCTTTGCGACCACGGACCTGTCGGCGTTCTACTTCGATATCCGCAAGGATACGCTGTATTGCGACGCGCCTGACAGCCCCCGCCGCCGTGCTGCGCGCAGCGTGCTGGATATCCTGTTCCACCGCCTGACCACATGGCTGGCCCCTGTGCTGGTGTTCACCATGGAAGATGTGTGGTTGTCGCGATTCCCCGCAGATGATGCATCGGTGCATTTGCAGGATTTCCCCGACACGCCCGCAGACTGGCGCAATGAACCGCTGGCGCAGAAATGGGCGGGCATTCGCGCCGCGCGTCGCGCAGTCACGGCGGCACTGGAAATCCAGCGCCGTGACAAGGTGATCGGCGCGTCACTGGAAGCGGCCCCTGTGGTGCATGTGCGCGATGAGGCGGTCATGGCGGCGCTGAAATCGGTGGATTTTGCCGATATCTGCATCACGTCAAATCTGTCACTGACGCCGGACCCCATTCCGGCCGAGGCATTCCGCATGCCCGAGGTTGAAGGGGTCGGTGTGGTGTTCGAGCGCGCGGACGGGCAGAAATGCCAGCGCTGCTGGAAGATCAGCCCTGACGTGGGCAGCCACAAACACCCCGGCACCTGTGCACGGTGTAACACCGCACTGGGCTGAAATGCACATGTGAGACTGCGCCCGCCCCTTGAAGTCAGACACATTCGCATACATGATTGTGTCTGGCATCAAGGAAAGGGATCACATGAAACTGCGTATCGTCACGGGCCTGCTGATGGGAACTATGATGTCCGTCATCATGTCGGGCTTCATCACCTTCGTGAATACCGGCCTTGACGCCGGTTTTGCGGCGCGGTGGTTCTATGCATGGGCGGTGGCATGGGTTATTGCCGTGCCGCTGGCGGTGCTGGTGGGGCCGGTTGCGCGCAAATGGGCCGAAACGCTGGTCAGGGCGTGACTTGACCGCGCGCCGCCCTATCTGCGACCCCGAAGGCAACACGGGACGCAGGCCATGAAACGGGCATTGGTTATCGGGGCATCGGGGGGGATTGGCGGCGCGCTGGTCCATGCGTTGCAGGCGCAGGGCTGGCGCGTCACTGCCCTGTCGCGCAGCCGCGACGGGCTGGACATCACGGATGAGGGGGCGGTGGCCCGCCATCTGGGCGCAGTGTCCGGCAGTTTCCAGCGCATTGTCATCGCAACCGGCGCGCTGGAAATAGACGGCCATCGCCCAGAAAAGGCGCTGAAACAGCTGGACCCTGCTGCCATGGCCGCGCAATTTGCCCTGAACGCAATCGGGCCTGCATTGGTGATGAAACACGCGCTGGCCCTGCTGCCGCGCGACGAACCTGCGGTCATGGCCGCGCTGTCGGCGCGTGTGGGGTCCATCGGGGACAATCGCGCGGGCGGCTGGCACAGTTACCGCGCCGCCAAATCCGCGCTGAACCAGATTATTCGCGGCGCCGCGATCGAATTGGCGCGCACCCATCCGCAGGCGGCCTGCGTGGCGCTGCATCCGGGCACTGTTGCCACGCCGTTCACGGAAAAATACCTTGGCCGTCATCCCGCTGTTGCCCCCGATCACGCCGCACAGCGTTTGCTTGACGTCATGGACAGCCTGACGCCCGCCGATACAGGCCAGTTCTTCGATTATGCACGAAAGCCAGTGCCATGGTGAAACTGGTTCTGGTGCTGGGCGACCAGTTATCCGACACGCTTTCGGCCTTGCAACAGGCCGACAAGACGCGCGATGTGGTGGTCATGGCCGAAGTGGGCACCGAGGCGGGCTATGTCCCCCATCACCCCAAGAAAATCGCCTTCATCTTCGCCGCGATGCGCAAATTCGCGCAGGCGTTGCGCAAGGAGGGTTGGACCGTCACCTATACGCGGCTGGATGACGGGGAAAACGCAGGGTCCACTCCGGCGGAACTGCTGCGCCGCGCGCAGGAGTTTGGTGCGGATCAGGTGCTGGCCACGCAGCCCGGTGAATGGCGGCTGATACAGGCGTTGCAGGACATGCCGCTGCATGTGACCCTGCTGCCCGATACCCGTTTTCTGTGCAGCAATGACGAATTTTCCAAATGGGCGCAGGGGCGCAAAGCGCTGCGCATGGAATATTTCTACCGCGAGATGCGCCGCAAGACGGGGCTGTTGATGGATGGTGACCAGCCGGAGGGGGGCAAGTGGAATTTCGACCATGACAACCGCAAACCTGCCAAGGGCGATGATCTGTTTCGCCAGTCCCCGCCCGCAGCACCGTCCGACCCGATTGTGGAGGAGGTGCTGGATCTGGTGGAAGCGCGCTTTGCGGATAATTTCGGGCAGTTGCGCCCGTTCACATTTCACACCGACAGGGCAGGGGCCTTGCGCGTGCTGGATCATTTCATCACCCATGCCTTGCCGGATTTCGGCACCTATCAGGATGCGATGCTGTCGGATGACCCGTATCTGTATCATGCCGTGATCGGGCTGTATCTGAATGCAGGGCTTTTGCACCCGCTGGAGGTGTGCCAGCGCGCCGAAGCGGCCTATAAGTGCGGCCATGCGCCGCTGAATTCGGTCGAAGGGTTCATTCGCCAGATCATCGGCTGGCGGGAATTTATCCGCGGTATCTATTTTCTTGAAGGGCCGGACTATACGCAGCGCAACGCGCTGGATCACACCCGCGATCTGCCCGCGCTGTATTGGGGCGGGGCCACGCGCATGAACTGCCTGTCCCATGCCGTGGGCCAGACGCGTGATCTGGCCTATGCGCATCATATCCAGCGGCTGATGGTGACGGGCAATTTTGCACTGCTGGCAGGTGTGGACCCCGCGCAGGTGCATGAATGGTATCTGGCCGTCTATGCCGATGCCTATGAATGGGTCGAGGCCCCCAATACCCTTGGCATGTCGCAATTTGCCGACGGGGGCGTGGTCGGGTCAAAACCCTATGTCAGTTCGGGCGCCTATATCGACAGAATGTCGGATTACTGCAGATCCTGCCATTACAAGGTCAAGGACAAGACCGGCGCGCTGGCCTGTCCGTTCAACCTGCTGTACTGGCATTTTCTGGACCGCCACCGCGACCGCTTTGCCAGGAACCCGCGTATGGCACAGATGTACCGCACATGGGACCGCATGGATGACGCGCATTGCCAGCAGGTGCTTGCCGATGCAGGCGCGTTTCTAAGCCGCATGAAGGAGGGGCAGATCATCTGATCTTGGCCCTTGCCGTAGGGCAGCCGCTCGCCTATCCCTAGTCCCATGAATGAACCACGCTATACCGAGTTGCTGAAATCGCTTCCCGCCACTGTCCCCTTTGTCGGGCCAGAGGCGCATATCCGCGCCGCAGGCCGCCCCTTTGCGGCGCGGCTGGGGGCCAATGAAAGCGGCTTTGGCCCGTCCCCGCACGCCGTGGCCGCAATGCAGGCCACCGCCGCCGATGTCTGGATGTATGGCGACAGCGAATGCCATGACCTGCGCCACGCGCTGGCCGCGTATCACGGTGTCGGGGCTGAAAACATTATCATTGGCGAAGGGATCGACGGGTTGTTGGGCCTGTTGGTGCGCATCATGGTGGACAAGGGCGATCCGGTTGTCACCTCGGACGGGGCCTATCCGACCTTCAACTACCATGTGGCGGGGTTCGGGGGCGTGCTGCACAAGGTGCCTTACCGCGATGACCATCAAGACCCCGCTGCCCTGCTGACCCGCGCCGAAGAGGTTGGCGCGAAACTTCTGTATTTCTGCAATCCCGACAACCCGATGGGCAGCTGGCATTCCGCGCGCATTGTCCAGCGCATGATTGACGCTGTGCCCGATGGCACGCTGATGGTGCTTGATGAGGCCTATGTTGACGCAGCCCCCGACGGAACCGCGCCCGCGCTGGACGCCGGTGACATGCGCGTTATCCGTATGCGCACCTTCTCCAAGCTGTATGGGCTGGCCGGTCTGCGGGTGGGCTATGCGATTGGCGCGGCCCCGCTGATCGCCATGTTCGACCGGATTCGCAACCATTTCGGCATGGGGCGCATTGCGCAGGCGGGGGCCCTGGCGGCGTTGCACGATCAGGACTGGCTGGCGCAGGTGCGCACACAGCTTGGCGTGGCGCGCGCGCGTCTGGGCCAGATCGCCGCCGATAACGGGTTGCATGCACTGCCATCGGCCACGAATTTCGTCACCATGGATTGCGGGCGCGACGGTGATTATGCGCGCGCGGTGTTGCGCGAATTGATGGCGCGCGATGTGTTTGTGCGTATGCCCTTCGTCGCACCCATGGACCGTTGCATCCGCGTCAGTGCCGCGCCAGAAGCCGATTTGCAGGTTTTTGCCCGCACCCTGCCGCTGGCGCTGAAGGCGTGCGGCTGAGGGATCATAACGACCAAAGCGCGCTGTCATCCATATCGCCGCGCCAGATAGCCACCAGTCCGGTGCCATAAGGCAAATCGGGCTGGGTTGCGGGCAGGGGCTGGGTGGCGTCGGCGGGGGCGTTGGCAAAATCCTCGGCCAGAAAAATCGTATCGGGTTGCGCGCGCAGGCCCATCGATATTCGAAGCGCGTCCAGCGCATCGCGAATCGTAATCCGGCCATCCCCGTTCACATCGGCCGCCACAAGATCGCCCATGCGCAGCGGGCTATCATTGGCAAATGCCGGTTCCAACCCGATGGCCATGCGCAAGATATCGGTCGCATCTGCCGCCGTGACCGGCCCCGCGTGTGGTGGCGGGGTGTGGTCGACTGCCAGCAGGGCGGGGGCTGCGGGCGGGGGCAGGGTGAAGCTGCCCTGCGCATCGGTTTCCAGTTCATGCAGTTGCGCGCCTGTGTCGGCGTCGCGCACCAGCAGGCGCAGGCCGCCAAGACCGTCCCCGCTGCGGTTTGTGATTGCAAAGGCGGGCGGCGGGTCCGGCGGCTGGCCGCCGCCATCCGACACGCCCGACATATGGTCCAGACTGGCCATCCTGTCGGGGGTCGCAAAACGCCCGCCGGGAAATATGTCCCATAACGTCAGCGGCTGTCCATCATGGGCAGTGATCTGCACCTGCGCATCGCGATAGGACAGCGTTGCCCCGTTAGCGGTTTGCATGAATTGCAACTGCGCAGGGTCGCGCAGCATGGGCCATGCCGACAGGTCCAGCCGGTCGGTGCCGCGCGCGAAATCGGTGATCTGCGCAAGGGTCTGGTGTGGGTGCATCACGAATGTATCGGCACCAGACCCGCCAGTCATGACCGTGACACCCAGGCCTGCCACCAGAATATCATGCCCCGCCCCACCTTGCAGGTGGTCGCCGGACCTTGCGGCAATCAGGATATCGTCCTGCGGCGTTCCCGACACTGTTTCAGCCTGCGCGCCGGACCCTGCCACCACGGCGCCCAACTGGGACAATGGCAGGTTGAAACTGGTGATCCCCGCATCCTTGGAACTGCCTGCAAGGATCAGCAACTGGTCGCCAATAACCACCGATTGCAGCGCCGAAATGCTGTCCAGCCCTGTAAGGGGTGTATCCTCCAGTGATTGCATCCAGACCAGCCTGCCGTCGGGCAGCAGGGTGAACAGGGTGATCCCGAAATCGCTGCCACCGGCCACAACCAGAACCCGATCACCCGCTTGCGCAACAGTGACCGCCTGAACATTGGCGAAACGGGTGTTTCCGGTGTCCATCACATGATCGGTGACCATAAGCCCGCCATCGGGGCCAAGCTGCAAGACTGTCAGGGAATGGGTGCCCGATGCAGATACCACGGCCCAAGTCTGGCCATAGGCGGAAAACACCTCCATGGCGGTGGGGGCATGAATCCACAGCCCGTCCTCTGGCCCGAATTCCACCGCGGGCACCAACCCGCCCCACGATGTGGACGTATAGCTGTAGACCACAGGCTCGTAGCGCCCCAATGCAAGAACACCCCCCTGATGCACCGCATAGCTCAGGGTGCCGGTCTGCCAGCCTGCCGCACCTGTGGCCGGCACGACCTGCCCGTCGCCCAATTCGGCCAGCGCAGTCTGCGCCACGGGATCCGTGAACATGGCCTCCAGCGCGTCAACCTCGGTCCAGCGGCGGTTGCCGAAACTGCCGTCCTCAAAAATACGGTAGCCGATCATATGGGTCGTGCTCAGGACGACACCGGCCTGCAAAAACCCGTCCAGCTGGTTGATGACAACCGCAGGCGCGGCCGTGCGGTTGATTCCTGAATGGAACAGGACCGAATCCTGAAGGCTTAGGCCGTCCGCACCCAGCGCATAGCTGACCAGCCCGCCAAAAGCGCGCGAATTGGTAATGGCAAAGACACCCTGCGATGTCTGCACGATCTCGATGGCATCAATGCCGATATCAAGCGCGGCTTGACCCGTCGCATTGCGCCCTTGCACCCGAAGCCACATGGACCACCCGTTATATTCACCCGCATCCAGTCTGCACGGGATGCGCGCGCCGACAGGGGTTCAAACGGGGCGGAAAAGTGGCTTTTGCGTTTGATTTTCGCCAATTCTTAACAAGGACAGGCGGCAAAGCGGCATTCAGCTTTTGTTCAGCCTGTTGCGATAGGGTCCGTGCATGCGGGTAACTGGCCACAATAGCATGACGGGGGATTGGGTGCGCGTGACCCATGCGCGCCATGGGGCATGGCATTGGCGCAACCCGCAGGGGTTTGCCTTCGCGCATGCCTTTCGTCAGGTTCCGGTGACGCTGGATGAAATCCATCCATGCGCGGCCAATATGCCCCTGATATTTGGCGAGGATGGCATGCCCGTGGCCGTGTTGCGATTGTCAGCGAACGCAATCTCGGCCTTTGTCGCACCGAACGGGGCGTGGCGTGGCAGCTATGTGCCGGAATTGCTGCGGGTGTATCCCTTCGCGCTTGGGGGGCCAGTGCAAGATGGGGAAACGGCCCCCTTGCTGGTGGATGAGGGTAGCGGATTGCTGGCCCCGCACGCAGCGGGGCAGGGCGGGCCGGTCTTTGCGCCCGATGGCAGGCCAAGCGCGGCTGTCGCCCGCCTGCGCGGGGTGCTGGACGCCCGCGTGACCGCAGAAGCGCGGACGCGCCGCGCCGCGTGCGATCTGCAAGACGCAGGCGTGTTGCATGCGTTTGCGGCAGGCACGCCGCTTGCAGGGGGCTGGGGGGTGGATCAGGGCGCATTGGCGCGGCTGGGCCGGACGCAGCTTGCGCGCATGCATCGCAGCGGCGCGCTGGATCTGGCCTATGCGCATCGTATCTCCTTGCATCATACAGGGGTTCTGATGCGCGCCGAAGCGGCAGCCATGCATGCGGCCACAGTGCCCGATTGCGGCGGCACCGGCGTACAGGCGTTCATGGCGGCGGTTTCACAGGATATGGCGCGGCGCGATCGGGCGTGACGGGCGGGCGCGGGCGCGGGCGCGTCAATACCATGTCCCCGTGGCCAGAAGTGCGACATCCACGCCATTTGCGCGCGCGCCTGTGGCGGTCCATGCATCGAACTGGCAGGCGGAACCTGTGGTCGAACCGACAGTCGCAGCATGAAAGCCCGCCCCTTGTGCTGTTGCGCCGACATGGTCCAGCACAGCGAAACTTGCGGGAAAGTCCCAGTTTGTGGGCGCGCTGTCGCTTTGGGTGCTGCGCAAGGCCCAGACGCGCAGAATGCCGTTTTCCAGCCGTTCAAACCGCCCTTGCGCCGTGCTGCCGGTTTCAGCGGCACGCGACAGAACCCACTGCCCGCCCTGATGACGGGCCTGCGTGTCGGTATCCGTGCGGATATACCCCGCAGGCAGGGCCGCGCCTGTCACGGTGACGCAGGGCAGCGTGCTGCCTGAATCCAGCGTCAATGTGGCGGCGGCTGTATTGCTGGCCGCGGCGCGAAACCGCACTTCCAGCCCGTCGGGCAGGGGCGCGGGAAAATCTGCGCCGCTGGTCAGGGTCAGGGCATTGGCACTGCCCCCCGCCGCCACGCGCAGCATTGGCGAGGCCGCAAGCAACCCCGCACTGTCGCCCACTTTCAGCAGCCGCCCCACAGTGCTGTCTTGCGCGGATTGTGTCGCAGCCGCGCCACTGGCCAGACCACTGCCCGCATCAATCCGCAGCGCGTCCAGCCATGTGGCACCATCGGCGCTGGTCTTGATGGTGAAATCATCATGGCCCGCCAACCCCATTTCGGCCCGCCCCGAGAAGGCGGACTGGAACAACAGGCTTGCCGTCTGCGCAACGCCGGCCTTGTTGATCTTCATCTGGTGGTCGCTGCCGTCATGGGTGAACAGGCTTGCATCGCCTGACACCGCCAGCCGGTTGGTGGCATCGGCACTGGTCTGAATGCCCAGCCGGTCGATAATGTCCGGCAATATGTCCGGCACGCGCCAGTCCGCGCCGTCAAAAAACAGCAGCCGGTCTTCGTCCAGCACCATGGCCAGCCAGCCCGTGCGCGGGGTCAGAAAATCCCATGCATCATTGTCGCGCAGGGCAATCCGGCCCGCCTGTCCCACCCAATCGCCCCCCGCAGCGGCAGGCACCAGATAGCAACTGCCATTCTGCGCAATCAGCGGGGGCGCATTCAGCGTGCGGCTGGCAAGCGACAATTGCACGACCACATCCAGCACGCGCAGGGCCTCGTTATGGGTGACATGCTTTTGCGCCTGCGCAGGCTGGATATAGGGCATGGCCAGTCTGGCCGAGGTTTCGGGAAGTGTTGGCATCTGCACAGACCTTTTTGACATGAATGTGGCCTGACCATAGCGCGGACAGCTTAACACCCGCCGAGCACTGCGTGCGGCGCCTTCTTGGATTGCAAATGTTTCACAGGTTCAATAAGCATGTTCACGTTTTGCACAAGAATCGGGCGCTGCGCATGAAAATTGGCCTTTTCTTTCTGGTGATCGGCTATTTGCTCAGCCAGTTCTACCGGTCCTTTCTGGCCGTGCTGGCAGGCATGTTGCAAAGCGATATCGGCGTGAATGCGGATGATCTGGCACTGTCTTCGGGGCTGTGGTTTCTGGCCTTCGCGCTGATGCAGCTGCCGGTCGGCTGGGCGCTGGACAGTTTCGGGCCGCGCCGCAGCACGGCGTTGATTCTGGGGATCGGCGGCACAGGCGGCGCGCTGGTCTTCGGGCTGGCGCAAAACGCGATGCATGTGCATGTTGCGATGGTGCTGCTGGGGGTGGGCTGTGCGCCTGTGCTGATGGCGTCCTATTACATTTTTGCGCGCATGTATCCGCCTGCAATCTTTGCCACACTGGCGGGGGCCGTGATCGGGTTTGGCAGTCTTGGCAATATTCTGGGCGCATTGCCGCTGGCCTGGGCCGCCGAGGCGTTCGGCTGGCGCGAAACCCTGCTGGCACTGGCGGCTGGCACGGCGCTGATCTCGGGCGTGTTGTGGCGGGTTATCCAGGACCCGCCTGCGGCCATGGCGCCCGAAGGCGCGAAGGGCAGTTTGCTGGATTTGCTGAAGATCCCCGCGCTTTGGGTGATCCTGCCACTGCTAGCGGTGAATTATGCGCCTGCGGCGGGATTGCGCGGGTTATGGGCAGGGCCGTATTTCACCGATGTTTACGGCGCAAGCGCCACACAGGTGGGACAGATCACGCTTCTGATGGCCTGCGCGATGATTGTGGGCAATTTCGCCTATGGGCCGCTGGACAGGCTGCTGGGCACGCGCAAATGGGTTATTCTGGCGGGCAATACGCTGGGCGGGCTGTGTCTGCTGGTCTTGTGGCTGGTGCCGGTGCCGGGGTTCTGGACCAGTGCGCTGATGCTGGCGGCAATCGGCCTGTTTGGCGCGTCATTCCCGTTGATGATGGCGCATGGGCGCAGTTTCTTTCCGCCGCATCTGATGGGGCGGGGCGTGACGTTGCTGAACCTGTTTTCCATTGGCGGGGTGGGGGTGCTGCAAATGCTGAGCGGGCGGATGCATTCGGCAGCGTCCCCTGTCCCCCCCGAGGCGGCCTATCAGGCGGTGTTTTTGTTCTTCGCGCTGTTCCTGCTGGCGGGCTGTGCGATTTTTGCCTTCGCCAAGGACCGCACGGATTGAGGTTTCTGCCCATAGGGTGGTTGCCTTGAGCGTGGCTTGGGGGGCGGCTGCCCCCCAAACCCCCTGCCTTAGGGGGGCACGCCCCCCTTAAGAAACCCCGGTGGATATTTGGGCCAGAATGAAAGGCGCAGTGTTGGGGATCAGCCCCAGTCGCGGCAGACATATTTGATTTCGGTAAACGCCTCCATTCCCCAGCGGGCGCCTTCGCGACCCAGACCGGATTGTTTCATGCCGCCGAAGGGAATCGGTGCGCCGGTGACCTTGGTGCGGTTGACCGCGACCATGCCGAATTGCAGCGCGCGCGTCATGCGGTAGATGCGGCGCGGGTCAAGCGTGTGGACATAGGCCACAAGCCCGAATTCGGTGGCATTGGCGCGGGTGATGGCGCAGGATTCCGTGTCAAAAGGGGCCACAGCCGCAACAGGGCCAAAGGTTTCTTCATGCATGATGCTGGCATCTGTGGGGACATCGACCAGAAGGGTGGGTTTGTAGTATAGCGGCCCTTGGGCATCGCGCGCGCCGCCCGCAAGGCAGCGTGCGCCGCGCGCCATCGCATCTGCGACATGGGATTCCTGTTTGGCGACCGCGCGTTCATGCATCAGGGGGCCGAGGTCGCAATCCTCCATGCCCGGGCCAAGTGTCAGTTTGCCGATGGCGGCGGCGAAGCGGGTGCAGAACTCGTCATAAACGGGGCGCTGCACCAGAAAGCGGTTGGCGCCCAGACAATCCTGTCCGGTGGTGGCGAATTTGGCCTTGACCGCTTCGGCCACGGCGCGGTCCAGATCGGCATCGGCGAAGACGATGAAGGGCGCATGTCCGCCCAGTTCCAGCACCAGCCGTTTGATGGTGTCGGCGGATTGACGATAGAGAAGCCGCCCCACTTCGGTGGAGCCGGTGAAGGACAGTGCGCGCACGCGGGTGTCCTGCGTCCATGTGCCCACGATTTCGGGCGCATCGCCCGGCACCACATTCAGCACGCCCGCAGGAATGCCCGCGCGTTCGGCGAGAACGGCCAGTGCCAGTGCGGATAGTGGCGTTTCCGCAGACGGATGCACCACGCAGGTGCAGCCCGCAGCCAGTGCGGCTGCGGCCTTGCGCGTGACCATGGCGCAGGGGAAATTCCACGGTGTGACAAGGGCTGCAACGCCAACCGGTTCGCGCCAGAGTTCGACTTCCGCGTCGGGCAGGTGCGAGGTGACGCCGCGAATGTCGGGGCGCTTGGCTTCTTCGGCGTAAAATTCCACGAAGCCCGCGCCATACTCGATTTCGCCGCGTGCCTCGGACAGGGGTTTTCCCTGCTCGGCGACCATGATCAGGGCCAGATCCTCGCGGTTGTCGTTGATCAGGTCGAACCAGCGGCGCAGGGCGGCGCTGCGCGTCTGGGGCAGGGCGGTGGACCAGTCCACAAAGGCCGCATGCGCGGCATCGACGGCGGCATGCGCATCGGGGGCGCGCATGCGCGCCACATGCGCGCAGGTCAGGCCGGTTGCGGGGTTGGTGACGGCAAATTCTGCTGCCGCGCCGCGCCATCCGGCGATATAGGCGTCGGTACGCAGCAAGGAGGGATCGGCCAGTTGTGACGACAGCGTGGGGGATTGTGGCGCGTCGGGGGTGCGTTTGGGGCGCGTCATGTTTGGTCCTTTGGTCAGATGAGGTGATGGCCCAGCGTAACGCGGCGCTGCCAGACGAATCGTTGCCGCTATCCGGCGCGCGGCAGGGGAATGTTCTGAATTCGGGCTGTTTCTGCGATGATCCGTCTGGTGGTTTGGGTGATCTGCGGGCGGGCGAATGGCCTGAAGCTGCCTTTCGCACTTGGATAAAGCCCGCGCCATCGGTGGGCCGGGGGCTGCCGATCCGACACTCAAGGAATGCACTTTATGCCGGCTGCATACGCCTGACTTAAAAGGCTTGGCCTGCCATCAGGGCAATCGGCAGGCCGCGGGACGGCCCGCCGATGGTGCGGCGGCCTGCGGCCTTGATTCCGCACCTTGGGGCAATACCCAATGGCCGCAACAGGCCAATTCAATCCGCCTTGCGGTGGCTGCCAATCCGCAAAACGCTACAGCAGAATATGCAAGGGCAACGGGGCGTCCTTGACGTTTTTGGTGACGATATAAGTGAAATACCGTTTCACACCTGCGCGCCGTTCCAGCAACCCGTCCATCAGCACCTGATAGGCGGCAATATCGGGGGTGGTCACTTTCAGCAGGTAATCAAACCCCCCGCCGAGTGACCAGCAATCGGTGATTTCATCCAATGTGGATACCGCGCGTTCAAAACGCTGGAAATCTTCGGATTTATGGCTGTCCAGTTCGATGGTCACGAAAATGACGACATGCGGTGCGATTCGGCCTAGCGCGATTTCGGCTCGGTAGCCACGGATAAGCCCCGCCTCTTGCAGGCGCTTCAGGCGTTCCCAGCACGGTGTCGGCGACAAGTTGACACGCCGCGCCAGTTCGGCCTTCGTGATCCGCCCTTCGCGTGAAAGGATGGACAAAATGGCGATATCACGGTCATCAAGGGCAGGGCTGCGCATGGCGCCATCATCGAGAGGGGGGGCGCCTTGTCAAGAGCGCGCAAGCAATGGCCGCAGGGTAGGCCCTGCTTGAGAACCGGCCGCGCGGCTGCCCATATTTTCAGCGTATTTTCGGGATCATCCGGCGCTATCGGTGCCGAAACTGAAAATTTCTGACCGATTTGCGTTGCGAAATTTGGCGCAAAATGTGAAACAACGCGCGCTGAAGCGGTTCGGACAGCGATGCGCCGGCCTGACCGCGATAGCTTTTTTGAATTCGAGTGCCAATCAGGAGTCGACCGAGCAGATGGCAGAGCCTTCCGACCCGAACGCGCCCTGGGTGACCCCGGCGGGCATGATCACAGTGGCATTGACTGCCGCACTTTTCCTGTTTTTCCTTCAGTATTTGCCTGTCGTGCCACGCGATGGCGCGGTGCAATGGGTGTGGGACTGGATCCCCAGCCTGCAAGTGCGCCTGTCCTTCTGGCTGGACGGGCTAAGCCTGATGTTTGCACTGCTGATCACGGGGATCGGCACGCTGGTGATGCTGTATGCCGCCCGTTATCTTGCAGGGCATCCGCAATATAACCGTTTCGCCCTGTATTTGTTCAGCTTCATGCTGTCGATGCTGGGTCTGGTGCTGGCCGACAACCTGATCGCATTGTTTGTGTTCTGGGAGTTGACGACCTTCACCTCCTATCTGTTGATCGGGTTTTCGCATACCGACCCCAAGTCGCGGCGCAATGCGTTGCAGGCGCTGCTGCTGACGGCGGCGGGGGGGCTGGCGCTGCTGGCGGGGTTCATCCTGATCGGGATCACGCAAGGCACGTTCGAGTTGTCGCAGTTGAACGCGGCGGGCAGCATGGCCGAACACCCCATCTACTTGGGTATTCTGGTTCTGGTCCTGCTGGGCGCGTTCACCAAATCGGCGCAGGTGCCGTTTCATTTCTGGTTGCCCAATGCCATGGCCGCGCCCACGCCGGTTTCGGCCTATCTGCATTCGGCCACGATGGTGAAGGCGGGTGTCTACCTGCTGGCGCGGATGCATCCCAGCCTGTCGGGCAGTGATGTCTGGGTCTATACGCTGACCATTTTCGGGGCGGTGACGGCGGTGTTTGCGTCCTTCATGGCGCTGCGCCAGACCGACCTGAAACAGACGCTGGCCTATACCACGCTGATGGCCCTTGGCACGCTGGTCATGTTTTTGGCCGGATCGTCGGGCTATGCGATTACGGCAGCGATGACATTCCTGCTGGTGCATTCGCTGTACAAGGCGGGGCTGTTTCTGGTTATCGGGATTATCGACCATGAAACCGGCACGCGGGACGCCAATGTTCTGGGCGGGCTGGCGCGGGCCATGCCGGTCACTGCCGTTGCGGCCGGGTTGTCGGGGCTGGCTATGGCGGGCATTCCGCCGTTTCTGGGCTTCATCGCCAAGGAAGTCGCCTATGCCGGTGCGCTGACCATGGCGATAAGCTGGTTTGTGGTGGTGATGGGCATGGCCGCATTCGCGTTGATGTTCGCAGTCGCGCTGATTGTGGCATGGAAGCCGTTTTTCGGCCCGCAAGGGGATTTGCCGCGCACCCCACATGAGGGGCCTTGGGCCATGGTTCTGGGGCCTGTTACGCTGGCGGTCATTGGCCTGCTGGCGGGTTTGTTGCCCGGTGTCACGGCGTATTATCTGGTGGAACCTGCGGTGGCTGCGGTTATGGGCGCGCCGGATGTGGGCGGGCGGCTGAAACTGTGGGCGGGGTTCAACCTGCCGCTGTTGCTGAGTGTGCTGACATTCGCGCTGGGGTTTGTGCTGTATAAGGTGCATGCCCGCCTGCGTGCCATGCTGGCCGATATGGAAGCGCGCGCTATTGATATGGACGCAAGCTGGGATGTGCTGCTGGACCGGTTCATGGCTGTTGCCAAGGGCCAGACCCGCCTTATCCAGACAGGTGTGTTGCGGCATTACATGTTCGTGACCTTCGCAGTCTTCGCGCTGACCGTTCTGGCGACCCTGATCCTGCGGCCTGCTGCCGCGCCGGTGCTGGATTTCGCAGGCATCGGTTTCGTGGAATGGGGGATTGCGGCGCTGATTATTGCGGGGACTGTCCTTGTGGTGCTGACATCATCACGGATTGCCGCGCTGGTGGGGCTTGGCGTTGTGGGGATTGGCGTTGCGCTGATCTTTATTGCCTATTCCGCGCCTGATGTGGCGATCACGCAAATTCTGGTGGAATTGCTGGTCGTGGTTCTGCTGGCGGTCGCCTTGTTGAAAATGCCGCATCTGGACCGCACCGGCACGCAAACGCACCGCCCGTTCGATCTGGGGCTTTCGGTGCTGGTGGGCGGGGTGACAACATGGGTTTTGCTGCGTGTCACAAACCTGCCCTTTGACCGGCGCCTGACGGATTTCTTCGAGGCGTCATCCTGGACCGAGGCATTCGGGCGCAACATCGTCAATGTTATTCTGGTGGATTTCCGCACGCTTGACACCTTCGGCGAGATTGCCGTTGTGATCGTTGCGGCGCTGGGGGCGTTTGCGTTGCTGAAAGGGGGCGCGAAGCGGTCCCAAGACGATACGCCTGCCGCCACAAAGGAGGATCGCGGATGAATTCCATCATCTTCAGCGCCGGCGCGCGTATTCTGGTTGCGCTGCTGTTCATCTTCTCGCTGTTCATGTTGTTGCGCGGCCACCACCTGCCCGGCGGCGGGTTTATTGGCGGGCTGTTGGGGGCGGTGGCCTTCATCGTCTATTCGCTGGCCTGCGGCCCCGCCGAGGCAAAAGCCGCCCTGCGCGCAAGCCCCGAAGGGATTGCCGCCGTGGGCCTTGGAATTGCGTTGGTTGCGGGGTTTGTGGCGTTTTTCTTTGGCCAGCCCTTCTTTACTGGCCAGTGGTACTGGGTGGGCGGCGACAGCTACGAGACGTCGATCTTTTCGCTGAATACGGTTCTGGTGTTCGATATTGGTGTGTATCTGGTGGTTCTGGGGTCCATCCTGTCCATCGCCTATGCTTTCGAGGAGGAGACCTGAACCATGGAAGCACTGACCGCCCTTATCGTCGGCGTGCTGGTCGCGGCATCGGTCTATCTGATGCTGGCACGCAATTTCATGAGGTTCCTGTTCGGGCTGATCCTGTTGTCCAATGCCGCCAATCTGGTGATTTTCGCATCAGGGCGCATGACCAAAGGTGCGCCCGCATTGGTGCCTTACGGGTCGGACACACCGGCGGGTGTGGTGGGCAACGCCCTGCCGCAGGCGCTGGTTCTGACCGCTATTGTTATTGGCTTCGGCCTGCTGGCCTTCACGCTTGCGCTGGCCTTTGAAACCTATCGCCGGTTGCGCACGATGGATACGGACAAAATGCGCATTGCCGAACCAAAAGATGCCGACGAGGACAAGAAATGACAAGCTGGCTTCTGGTCATGCCCATCGCCGTTCCCTTTGCAACGGCGGTTCTGGCCTATCTTATGCGCCGCGCCCCCAGCGGGCGGTGGATTTCGCTGACGGGGTCCGTTCTGTCGCTGGTCGCGTCCATCGCGCTGCTGGTTGCGGTGCTGGATGAAGGCGTGATTGCCGCGCAGATGTCCAACTGGGATGCCCCGTTCGGTATTACGCTGGTGGCCGATTATCTGGGCGTTGTGATGGTCGTCATCACGGCGATTACCGGCCTTGCAACCGCCATTTATGCCTTGGGTGAAATTCCCGAACGGCTGGAGCGGCTGGGTTATCACGCGCTGTTCCAGACCCTGATTGCGGGCGTGACAGGCGCGTTTCTGACGGGCGACCTGTTCAACCTGTATGTCTGGTTCGAGGTGATGCTGATTTCATCCTTCGGGCTGCTGGTTCTGGGTGGCACGCGCGAACAGCTGGATGCTGGTATCAAATATGTGGCGCTGAACCTTGTCTCGACACTGATTTTCCTGTCGGGCATCGGGTTGCTGTATGGTGTGACCGGCACGCTGAACATGGCCGATCTGCGCGACGCTGTGGCCAATGCCGAGGACCAGACGCTGATCACAGTGATTGCGATGATGTTCATGGTCGGCTTCGGGGTGAAGGCGGGCGTGTTCCCGTTGTTCTTCTGGCTGCCTGCTTCCTATCACACGCCATCCTTTGCCGTGTCTGCGGTATTTGCGGGCCTGCTGACCAAAGTGGGCGTCTATGCGATGATGCGCATGTTCACGCTGGTTTTTGTGGGCGATATCGGGTTCACGCATGAAATCCTGATCTGGGTGTCGCTGTTGACGATGTTGACAGGGGTGCTGGGCGCGGCCGCGCAGACCGATTTCCGCAAGATCCTGTCTTTTCACATCATCAGCCAGATCGGTTACATGACGCTGGGACTGGCGCTTTATACGCCGCTGGCGCTGATGGGGGGCGTGTTCTATCTGGTGCACCACATCATCGTGAAAGCGAACCTGTTTCTGGTATCGGGGGTCGCCTATAAGCTGACGGGGTCCACCGACCTGAACCGGATTGGCGGGCTTTACAAATCATCGCCGTTTCTGGCGGCGCTGTTCATTGTTCCCGCATTCTCGCTGGCAGGGTTTCCGCCCTTGTCCGGGTTCTGGGCGAAATACCTGATCGTCAAGGCCTCGATCGAGCTGGAGGCGTGGTTCATTGCCTTTATCGCGCTGTTCGTGGGTCTGTTGACGATTTTCTCGATGACGAAAATCTGGGGCATGGCCTTCTGGAAGCCGCATCCTGACGGGATTGAGCCTGTTCCTGCGCGTGTGCCTGCGCATATCCGCGTGCCCATGATGCTGCCCATCATCGGGCTTGCGACAATGACAGTGCTGATCGGGCTTTTCCCCGAACCCTTCGTGCAATTTGCCGAAACGGCTGCCACGCAGTTGCTGGACCCAAGCGATTATGTCACCACAGTTCTGGGGGCGCAAAGATGAACGGTTTTCTGATAAACCTGCTGCTGGCCTTTGCCTGGGCCGCGATGACGGGGTCATTCGGGTTGGGAACGCTGGCCACGGGGGCGGTGCTGGGCTTCTTTGCCCTGTGGCTGTCCGCGCCGCTGACGGGGATTGACCGGCTGTATTTCCTGCGCAGCTACCGTGTTGTGCGGCTGATGCTGTATTTTTTCTGGGAATTGCTGCTGTCCTCCGTGCGGGTGGCATGGGACGTCATCCGCCCCTTTCCCAAGAACAAGCCTGCCATCATTGAAATGCCGCTAAGCGTGAAATCCGATATCGAGATTTTGCTGGTCACCAATCTGATTTCACTGACGCCGGGCACGCTGAGTGTGGATGTCACTCAAGATCGCAGCACATTGATGGTGCATGCCATGTTTGCGGATGATCCTGACGCATTGGTGGCCGAGTTGAAGAACGGCATGGAACGCATGGTCGCGGAGGTATTTGAGAAATGAGCGCCGCTGAGTTTCTTGATCTGTCAATCCAGATCGGCCTTGGACTGATCCTGCTGGGGCTGGCCGTGGCCTTCATCCGGCTGGCGGTCGGGCCGACACTGGCCGACCGTGTGGTCGCGCTGGATATGATGAATATCACCATAATCGCATTCTGTGCCCTGTATGCCATTTCGATTGAGGACCCCTCGCTGCTGGATGTGGCGATTGTTGTGGCGCTGGTGGGGTTTCTGGCCACTGTGGCACTTGCCCGCTATGCCGAACGCTATTTCGACCGCGAGAAGAAGACACCTGATGCGGAACCCGGCCGGACGAAAGGGGGCAGTGATGATTGATATCCTGAAGGCGCTTCTTATTCTGGGCGGCGGGGCCTTTGTGCTGATTGCGGCAATTGGCATTGTGCGCCTGCCCGATTTGCTGACGCGGATGCATGCCTCGACCAAGGCGGGGACATTGGGCAGTTTGCTGATTCTGGCGGCGCTGGCGATCGAGATCGGCACGGTGGCAGGAACCAGCAAGGTTCTGGCTACCGTGTTCTTCTTGTTGCTGACCGCACCGATTGCGGCGCATATGATCGGCAGGGCCTATGCGCGCACCAGCGTCAAGCGCGACGGTGCGCAGGCGGCGAAGGAATAAGCCTTACACTTACGTCATACATTGCCCGAGGCTGCCGGAACAGACGGGCCGGATAGGCGTAAGGACACAAAAAAACCCGTGCAGCACATGCTGCACGGGTTTAATTTTGATACGCATCATGTCTGATGCGTATCTGTATCCGGCTTAGGCCAGATCGAAGCGGTCTGCATTCATGACCTTGGTCCATGCAGCGACGAAATCATGGACAAACTTTTCCTGATTGTCGTCTTGCGCATAGACTTCCGCATAGGAGCGCAGCACCGAGTTCGACCCGAAGACCAGATCAACACGCGTCGCGGTGAATTTTTCCGCGCCGGTCTTGCGGTCCACAATCGCATACAGATTGCTGCCTTTGGGGTCCCATTTGAACGCCATGTCGGTCAGGTTGACGAAGAAATCATTGGTCAATGCGCCTTCGCGGTCGGTGAATACACCGTGCTTGGTGCCGCCGTGATTGGTGCCGATTACGCGCATACCGCCCAGCAGGCAGGTCATTTCAGGCGCGGTCAGCCCCATCAGTTGC
This sequence comes from Roseinatronobacter sp., assembly GCF_051859525.1. Lineage (NCBI taxonomy): Bacteria > Pseudomonadati > Pseudomonadota > Alphaproteobacteria > Rhodobacterales > Paracoccaceae > Roseinatronobacter > Roseinatronobacter sp. The sequence continues at coordinate 20,320 of NZ_JBHYFM010000025.1, forward strand.
GCACGGTCCAGCAGCATTTCTTCGGGTGTGACAACATAGTCCTTCTTGACCCAGTTGCGGAACCCGTCGGCCAGCGGTTCCAGATACTTGAAGGAGTCTGCGTCCGTCATCTCGTCCGTGGCATCGCCACGACCGGGGGCAAACGGCACTTCAATGTCGAAGCCTGCGGCCTTGGCCGCCTGTTCAACACCGTAATTGCCCGCCAGAACGATCACATCGGCAATGCTTGCGCCGGTGTCTGCCGCAATCGGTTCCAGCGCCGCCAGAACACGTGCCAGACGGTCGGGTTCATTGCCTGCCCAATCTTTCTGCGGGGCCAGACGGATGCGTGCGCCATTTGCGCCCCCGCGCAGGTCCGACCCGCGGAAGGTGCGTGCGCTGTCCCATGCGGTGGCAACCATGTCGCTGATGCTTAGGCCGCTGGCGGCGATCTTCGCCTTGACGGCGGCCACATCATAGCTGGTGTTGCCAGCAGGAACCGGATCTTGCCAGATCAATTCCTCACTCGGGGCTTCCGGACCGATATAGCGTTCTTTTGGCCCCATGTCGCGGTGGGTCAGTTTGAACCATGCGCGCGCAAACGCGTCATCCAGCTGGTCGGGGTTGTTGTAGAAACGCTCTGCAATCTCGCGGTAGACGGGGTCCATCTTGATGCCCATATCCGCGTCCGTCATGATCGGGTTCAGACGGATCGAGGGGTCTTCCACATCGACAGGCTTGTCTTCTTCCTTGATGTCGATTGGTTCCCACTGCCATGCACCGGCAGGCGATTTCTTCAGTTCCCATTCATAGTTCAGCAGCAGGTGCAGATAGCCGTTGTCCCATTTGGTGGGGTGGGTGGTCCATGCACCTTCAATGCCCGATGTCACGGAATCACGACCAACGCCGCGGCCCTTGTGGTTGTTCCAGCCAAGGCCCTGCTCGAATACATCTGCCGCTTCGGGTTCCGGACCCAGATCTTCGGCGCGGCCATTGCCGTGGCATTTGCCGACAGTGTGGCCGCCCACGGTCAGGGCAACGGTCTCTTCGTCATTCATGGCCATACGGGCGAAGGTTTCGCGCACTTGTGCAGCGGTTTTCAGCGGATCGGGCTGGCCGTTCACGCCTTCGGGGTTCACATAGATCAGGCCCATCTGGACAGCGGCCAGCGGGTTTTCCATGGTGGCGGGGTTGGCAACATCGCCGTAGCGTTCATCACTGGGCGCCAGCCATTCGCGTTCCGCACCCCAGTAAATGTCTTTTTCCGGATGCCAGATATCTTCGCGGCCAAAGGCGAAGCCAAAGGTTTTCAGCCCCATGGATTCATAGGCCACAGTGCCCGCCAGAACCATCAGGTCGGCCCAGCTGAGTTTGTTTCCGTATTTCTTCTTGATGGGCCACAGCAGGCGGCGGGCCTTGTCCAGATTGGCATTGTCGGGCCAGCTGTTCAGCGGCGCAAAACGGTGGTTGCCGGTGCCTGCACCGCCGCGACCGTCCTGAATACGGTAGGTGCCTGCCGCGTGCCATGACATGCGGATCATCAGACCACCATAATGGCCCCAATCTGCGGGCCACCAGTCCTGACTGTCGGTCATCAGGGCGAACAGGTCTTTTTTCAGCGCGTCAAAATCCAGCGATTTGACTTCCTCGCGGTAGTTTACGCTGCCAATCGGGTTCGATTTGCTGTCATGCTGGTGCAGGATGTCCAGATTCAACGCTTTGGGCCACCAATCCATGACAGAACTGCCGGTTTCGGTGATCGCGCCGTGCATTACCGGGCATTTGCCGCTTTGGGGGGTGTCGTTTCCATCCATGTCATAACTCCTGAGATTGCTATTTGAATTGGCTGTCTGGAAGGGGGCGTTTGCTTGCGCGGGACACCGTGATTCCCATCCGTCTGATGCGGGTGATAGCATGGCAGTTCCATAAGTAGAACTTGCATTTTCTTATAAGTGCGATCAGATTTCCTGATTTTGATCCGGGGCGCAGTTGCCCCCTGCGAACGGGCGGGCATGTTTGGCCGCAAGGGTGATGCCAAACCGCCCTGTGGTCAATGCGGCTTTTGCGCCCATGGCGCGCAGTAGCCCCGCCATTCCCCATGTGTCAGGGGCGGAAGCGGGACCATTCTGCCCGTGCAATCGCTACTTTTCAGCAGACGGTTTTTCATGTATGGCCCGCATATCTGAGACGTGACGCTTTGACCCCGGCGTGATGCACAGGATCTGGGGTCGGCGGCAATGGGGCCGCTATGCAATCGGGGGGCCGGAGGGCCGGAATTTCCCCCATGAGGATACGCTGAATGTTCAATATCACCAAAAAATCCATCCAGTGGGGTCAGGAAACGCTGACACTGGAAACAGGCAAGGTTGCCCGTCAGGCCGATGGTTCGGTCATTGCCACGCTGGGCGAAACCAGCGTCATGGCAAACGTGACCTTCGCCAAAGCCGCGAAACCCGGTCAGGATTTCTTTCCGCTGACCGTCCATTATGTCGAGAAATATTACGCAGCCGGCAAGGTTCCCGGCGGTTTCCTGAAGCGCGAGGCACGCCCGTCCGACAAGGAAACGCTGACATCGCGCCTGATTGACCGACCCATTCGCCCGCTTTTTGTGGATGGTTTCAAGAATGAGGTTCTGGTCATCTGCACTGTGCTGTCCCATGATCTGGTCAACGAACCCGATGTTGTGGCGATGATCGCGGCCTCTGCGGCGCTGACGATTTCGGGTGTGCCGTTCATGGGGCCGATTGCGGCTGCCCGCGTCGGCTACGCGAATGGCGAATATGTCCTGAACCCCGAATGTCAGGATATGGAAAAGCTGCGCGACAACCCCGAACAGCGCCTTGACCTGATTGTTGCAGGCACCAAAGACGCCGTGATGATGGTCGAATCCGAAGCCTATGAACTGTCCGAGGCGGAAATGCTGGGCGCGGTGAAATTCGCGCATGAAAGCTATCAGCCGGTTCTGGACCTGATCATCGATCTGGCCGAAGACGCCGCAAAAGAACCGTTCGATTTCCAGGCCCCCGATTACGCGGACCTGTATGCAGCGGTCAAGGCAGCGGGCGAGACGCAGATGCGTGCCGCCTTCGCGTTGCGCGACAAGCAGGAACGTGTTGCCGCCATTTCTGCCGCGCGCGATGCCATCAAGGCCGCGCTAAGCGAAGAACAGCTTGAGGATGAGAACCTTGGTTCCGCGCTCAAGAAGCTGGAATCGTCCATCCTGCGCGGGGCCATCATCAATGGCGAACCGCGCGTTGACGGGCGCGATACCAAGACCGTGCGCCAGATCGTGTCTGAAACGGGCCTTCTGCCGCGCACGCACGGGTCTTCGCTGTTCACACGCGGCGAAACACAGGCGCTGTGTGTCACCACATTGGGCACCGGCGATGATGAGCAATTCATCGACGCGCTGACCGGCACCAGCAAATCGAACTTCCTGCTGCATTACAACTTCCCCCCCTATTCGGTGGGCGAGGTTGGTCGTTTCGGCCCTCCGGGGCGTCGTGAAGTGGGGCATGGCAAGCTGGCATGGCGCGCGTTGCAGGCTGTTCTGCCTGCGGCAACCGACTTCCCCTATACCATTCGCATCGTGTCCGAGATTACGGAATCGAACGGCTCCAGTTCGATGGCCACAGTGTGTGGCGGGTCGCTGTCCATGATGGATGCAGGCGTGCCGCTGAAAGCGCCGGTTGCCGGTGTCGCGATGGGTCTGATTCTGGAAGATGACGGTAAATTCGCCGTCCTGACAGATATTCTGGGCGACGAGGACCACCTTGGCGATATGGATTTCAAGGTTGCGGGCACTGATGCGGGCATTACCAGCCTGCAGATGGATATCAAGGTTGCCGGCATCACGTTTGAAATCATGGAACAGGCACTGGCACAGGCCAAAGACGGGCGTATGCATATCCTTGGTGAAATGTCCAAGGCCCTGACCGAAGCAAACAGCTTCAGCCAGTATGCGCCCAAGATTGAAACGATGCAGGTGCCGACCGACAAGATCCGTGAAGTGATCGGGTCCGGCGGCAAGGTCATCCGCGAGATTGTCGAAACATCTGGCGCGAAGGTCGACATCAATGATGACGGCACGATCAAGATCGCGTCCAACGATCAGGCGGCCATCAAGGCGGCGTATGACATGATCTATTCCATCGTGGCAGAACCCGAGGTCGGCAAGATCTATACCGGCAAGGTTGTCAAACTGGTGGATTTCGGCGCCTTCGTGAACTTCTTTGGCAAGCGCGATGGTCTGGTCCATGTCAGCCAGATCGAGAACCGCCGCCTGAACCACCCATCAGATGTGTTGAAGGAAGGTCAGGAAGTGAAAGTCAAGCTGCTGGGCTTTGATGATCGCGGCAAGGTGCGTCTGGCCATGAAAATGGTGGATCAGGCAACCGGCGAGGAGATCGCCGCAGAAAAATCCGAGGAGTAAGGGCGCAGCCTTTCTCGGTCTTGACGTGAAGACGGGGACGCATCGGCCACGCGCCGGTGCGTCCCTTTTTTGTGTCATGCAAGATGCTGCCAGCGCGGTGCGCATTGGGGGGGGCTGAAGGGATGTCGGGAACTTTACAAGGCGCGGAATCAAGGGCGCAGCCCGCCGCGCCATCGGTGGGCCGTCCCGCGGCCTGCCGATTAATTGAGGACAGTTCAAGCCTTGAAAGTCGGAGTATGCCGCCTGCATAAAGTGCATCCCTATAACGTCGGATCGGCAGTCCCCAGCCCACCGACGGCGCGGGCTTTATGGAAACGCAAATGATTGCATTGGGCCAAATAGCTGCCTTGTCTTTGCGTCCAACGCATGGGGGCTGGCCATCGCGCGGCGTTTTCCCAGGGGAAATACAAAAGGCCCCAGAAGCGGTCCGGGGCCTTTTACTTCTGATCTGTGGGGTGGTGCGAACTCGCGGTCCCCATCAGCGTCCCATCAGGGATACGCGTTCAATATCTGCGCGGGTCAGGCCGATATCCTGCAATTCGCGGTCGGTCAGCGCGTTCAGTTCGCGGCGCGTGATACGGGCTTCGTTCCAGTTGCGCAGGCCAGTGAAAAAGGCACTGAAGCTCAGGCTTTGAAAACCACTGAACACGCGATCTGCATGCGGGCGGCTTTGGGCGTAGAAGGACATTGTCATCTCCGGTGGTGTGTTCATAAACTGCCGCATTCTTGTGCGGACAGCCCTGAACTATGCCGTTTTCATGCGCAGAACAACTACGGGAAATCGCAATCCCCCTATGATCTGGGTGCATGACTGGGGGCATTTTCAGGGAATGCGCGTTGAACCCCTTGGCAGATGTTCGCGCTTCGTGCTAATGGGATGAGAAGTCAGGCCCTTAATTTACCGGAGTAGTCCAGCCATGCGCGTAATCGGCATTGACCCAGGCTTGCGCAACCTTGGCTGGGGCGTCATCGATGTGGACGGGGTGCGTTTGCGCCATGTCGCAAACGGCATTTGCCATTCCGACCCGAAGGCCACGCTTGCCGCACGTCTGCTGGACTTGCATACCGGCCTGAGTGACGTGATGGCCCGTTTTGCGCCCGATACTGCTGCGGTCGAACAGACATTCGTGAACAAGGATGCCGTTGCCACATTGAAACTGGGCAGCGCGCGCGGGATTGCGCTGCTGGTGCCCGCGCAGGCGGGGCTGGATGTCGGCGAATATGCCCCCAATGCGGTCAAGAAGGCCGTGGTCGGTGTTGGCAAGGCCGCGAAGGAACAGGTGGACCATATGGTGCGCATGCAACTGCCCGGTGTCACGATCGAGGGGCCGGACGCGGCCGATGCGCTGGCCATTGCGATATGTCATGCGTTTCACTGCCAGTCGGCGCGTCAACTTGCGATTGCAGGGGGACACGCGCGATGATTGGCAAGCTGACAGGCGTGGTGGACATGCGCGGGCCGGATCATGTGCTGCTGGATGTGCGCGGCGTGGGGTATGTCGTCTATGTCTCGGACCGGACATTGGCGGGGTTGCCCGGACGGGGCGAGGTGGCGGCCCTCTATACCGATTTGGTCGTGCGCGAGGATTTGTTGCAACTTTACGGTTTCCCCACATTGCTGGAGAAGGAATGGCACCGCGTGCTGACATCGGTGCAAGGGGTGGGCGCGAAGGCGTCGCTGGCCATATTGGGGGCGCTGGGTCCGGAAGGGGTGGCGCGCGCGATCGCGCTGGGGGACAGCAATGCGCTGCGCAAGGCGCCGGGCGTGGGGCCGAAACTGGCGCTGCGTATCGCCAATGAGTTGAAGGACAAGGCCCCCGCATTGATGAGTGTTGTGGAAACCGCGCAGGCACCCGCCACCGCCGCGCCAGCGGATGAGGACGTTGTGGTTTCCGCCGCAGTGCCCGCCGCCATACCCGCCGCGCCGCGCAGCAGCGCCACCGCTGATGCCATGTCCGCGCTGGCCAATCTGGGCTACGGGCCGTCGGACGCCGCCCGCGCCGTGGCCGAGGCGCAGGCCGCAACCCCCGATGCCGACCCCGCCGCCCTGATCCGCGCAGCGCTGCGCCTGCTGGCCCCGAAAGGCTGATGAATGACAACACCTGACCCGACATTGCGCGGCGCGGACATGGCCGGTGACCCGCCCGAACTGGACAAGGCGCTGCGCCCGCAGGGGCTTGACGAATTCATCGGCCAGCAAGAAGCGCGGTCCAACCTGCGCGTGTTCATCCAGTCCGCGCGTATGCGCGCGGAAGCCATGGACCATACGCTGTTTTACGGCCCGCCGGGCTTGGGCAAGACGACGCTTGCGCAGATCATGGCGCGTGAATTGGGGGTGGGGTTTCGCATGACGTCGGGGCCGGTTCTGGCCAAGGCGGGCGATCTGGCGGCCATTCTGACCAATCTTGAAGCGCGCGATGTCCTGTTCATTGACGAAATTCACCGCCTGAACCCTGCGGTGGAAGAAGTGCTTTACCCCGCGATGGAGGATTTCCAGCTTGATCTGGTCATCGGCGAAGGGCCTGCGGCACGCACGGTGCGCATTGAATTGCAGCCCTTCACGCTGGTGGGGGCAACCACGCGGCTGGGGCTGTTGACCACGCCCCTGCGCGACCGGTTCGGCATTCCCACGCGCTTACAGTTCTATACCGAGGCAGAGCTGTGCCAGATCGTGGCGCGCGGCGCGCGTTTGCTGGGCATTCCAGCGCAGGAAGATGGCGTGCGCGAAATTGCCCGCCGCGCGCGGGGCACTCCGCGCATTGCAGGGCGGTTGCTGCGCCGCGTGGTCGATTTCGCGCTGGTCGAAGGGGATGGCAAGCTGACACAGGCGCTGGCCGACAATGCGCTGACACGGCTGGGGGTGGACCATCTGGGCCTTGACGGGGCCGACCGGCGCTATCTGGTGCTGCTGGCCGAAAATTATGGCGGGGGGCCAGTGGGGGTGGAAACCATTGCTGCGGCACTCTCGGAATCGCGTGATGCGATTGAGGAAGTGATCGAGCCGTTCCTGCTGCAACAAGGTCTTATTGCGCGCACCCCGCGCGGGCGCATGCTGGCCGCAAAAGCATGGGCGCATCTGGGTCTGCCGGCGCCTGCACCCCCTGATCAAGGGCGGTTGTTCGAGGGGTAGCCTTGAACGTCCGCGTCAAACCGCCCCCGCCAGCGCGGCAAATCCCGCAACCAAGGCCATAATAACGCCGCCAATGGCCAGAATATTGCGTGTGCGCGCGCGGTCCTGCCGCGACCGTGCCCCTGCGGCGTAATCGAACCGTTCATAAATCACATTCGCCATGGGCATGCCCAGATCAAGCAGCGCATCCGACACGGCCACCACCATGGGACCGGGGCCGCAGATCAGGGCCTTGGTCTGCGCTGGGTCCAGCCCGTCCAGCATGTCGCGCAGCCGGTCCTGCGTCAGGCGACCGGCCAGAATATCGGGGGCTGCCGCGCCATCTTCGCAGGTCAGCCATAGTTGCAGATCCAGTGACGCTGTGGCGGCGCGCATTTCCTCCAGACAGGCGAAATTGGCATGTGACCCGACCGCATAGGCCAGCCGCACAGGCCGCGTGTCGCCGCGTGCAACCATATCGCGCAAAATGCCCAACACCGGCGCAATGCCCACACCGCCGCCAATCAGCAACACGGATTTGGGGTCATGCGCCTGCAGGCTGAATTCGCCATAAGGTCCGTCAATCCCGATGCTTGCGCCTTCGGGCAATGCGCCGATCTGGTTGGTGAAATCGCCCGCTTCCTTGATCAGCAGGCTTAATCCGGGGCGGGCAGGGCTGTCGGCAATCGAAAACGGGTGGTCAAACAACGGGAAACGGCGCGTCCTTTCGGTCATCCAGACGAATTGCCCCGCGTGATAGGGCAGGGCGGGCGTGTCGCCCACAGGCTGGATGTCCAGTTCCCACATGCGGTCCGCGCGTTTGGTCACGGCGGCCAGCCGCCACGGCTGGCGGTGCAGCCGCGCCCACCGCCAGCCATACAGAACGGCCATGACCGCCAGCACCGCCGCACCTACCCCCCACCACAGCAGCGCGACCGGCCCTTGTGCGCTGAACCGTCCGACCGTCACGGCATGGTGCAGTCCGCCAAACACGGCCACCAGCCCCAACACAACATGAACCCCGCGCCACGCCTCGTATCGCCATGGCAGGCGGTCGCGCAGGATGGAGCTGGCAATCAGCACCACCAACGCGCCCAAGGCCACCACGCCGGTCAGATAGGCCGGATCACTCAGGTAGAAACGCAGCCGCAGCCAGCCCAGTTCGGGGTTCTGCGCCCATGTCGGCCAGACATAGGCCAGCGGGTGCAGCACCACGGCCAGCGCCAGCCATGACGCGGCCAACTTGTGAAACCCCATTATCTTGTCAATGCCCAGCTTGCCCGACACCCCCTCGAACCGGCCGGATGTGACGAATTGCACGCTCATGCCCAGCAGCGCGATCATGCCCATGGCCGCGGCGGCATATTCCCAAATGGCCGCAGGTGCGACCCGTTGGGTCAGCGCCAGCGCCAGCGGCGCCGCGGCGAGTAGACTATAGGCCAGCGCAAGGCCGGGGCCTGACGGGCGAAGGGCGGAAAGGGTGTTTGCGTGCGACATGACTTGAAATCTGATCCTGTTTCGGGCCAACCTGACGCGTGAAAGATCACATTTGCCATGATGCAGATCAAGCCTGAGGGGCAGCGGGAATGTTACCCTTGGGCCGGAGAACGCAAAAAAAGGGGGGGGGCAGATGCGCCTTGTTTCGGTTTTGATGCTGATGATCGCGGTGTGTGCGCCCGCGCAATCGCGTGCCAGTGATCTGGTCGGGCTGGAGCGGCTGATTGCAGCATGGCTGAATTCCCCGCATGGCGACTACCATTCGCCGTCCTTCACCTATTGGAACGAACAGGGGCAGGTGCCTGAAAACTGTGCCATGTGCCATTCCGAAACGGGATTTCTTGACTTTCTGGGCGCGGATGGCAGCGCGGCAGGGGCGGTGCACAGCCCCGGTGTCATCAATTCGCCCATTGGCTGCGTGGCCTGCCACACGGCAGAGGCGCATGCGCTGGATGCGGTGACGTTCCCGTCGGGCGTGGAGGTTCAGGATCTGGGCGCATCGGCCACCTGCATGGTCTGCCATCAGGGCCGCCAGTCGGGTGACCAGATTGATGCGCGTGTGGACGGGCTGGACCTTGACACTGTGTCAGCGGATCTGGCGTTCGTGAATATCCATTATGCCGCGTCCGCCGCCACCATGCTGGGCGCGCAGGCGGGGCCGGGCTATCAATATGCGGGCCGCAACTATGCGGGGCGGTTCATGCATGTGCCCGGTGCCGATACTTGTGTGGCGTGCCATGAGCCGCACAGCACGGCGGTCGAAACCGATGGGTGCCTGACCTGTCATCAGGGTGTGACGGATATACGCGACATTCGCACCCAGCACCGCGATTTTGCCGGAACGGGCGACAGGTCTGGTGGTATTCACAGCGAAATCATGGCGTTACAGGGTGAACTTCTTGCTGCTATCCGCGAATATGCAGCGCAGGTTGCGGGCACGCCCATCGCCTATGTGTCGCGCCATCCGTATTTCTTTGTTGATCCCGATGGCGCGGGGGCGTTGCCCTTTGATCAGGCGACGCGCGACAACCGTTACCAGTCCTGGACGCCGCGTTTGCTGAAGGCGGCCTATAATTATCAGGTGGCCGCAAAAGACCCCGGCGGATATGTGCATAACCCGCGCTATATGCTGCAAATTCTGTATGACAGCCTGCAAGACCTGTCGCAGCAGGTAGAGGTTGACATGTCGCGCATGTCACGGCCTTAAGCGGTTAGTCCAGTGCCGCAAGGATGGCGCGCGCCTGTGCGCTGTCTCGGTCCATCTGGGCAATCAAGGCGTCAAGGCTGTCGAACTTCACCTCGTCGCGCAAATGCTCGATCAGGGCGACGGACAGATGCGCGTCATACAGATCGCCTGTGAAATCGAACAGGAAACTTTCCAGATTGGGGCGGTTTTCACCGAACATCGGGCGCACCCCCATGGATGCAACGCCCCCGTAGCGCCCCTTATGGGGACCGGTCAGCACATCGACCTGAACCGCATAAACCCCGAATCGTGGCGGGTGCAGGCCGGTGATGGACATATTGGCCGTCGGGTAGCCCAGCCCGCGGCCGCGCTTCTCGCCATGCAGGACGACGCCGTCAATACGGTGCCAATGGCCCAGCATGCGGGCCGCGTCACGCGCCCGACCATCGCTAAGTGCCGCGCGGATGGCGGTTGATGAATAAACAGCGTCACTGTCGCGCAGCAGCGGCGCGATGGTCACATCAAAGCCCAACGCGCGCCCGTAGCGCGCCAGATCGTCAGCGGTGCCAGTGCGGCCCTTGCCGAAACAGAAATCCGCGCCAATCACGACATGCGACACGCCCAGCCCCTGATGCAGCACCACTTGCGCAAAATCCTGTGGCGAAAACCCTGACAATTCCGCCCCGAAGGGCAGTTCATACAGGCAAGACACCCCCATGCGGGCCAGCCGGTTGGCGCGCGCTTCGGCATTCATAAGCCGGAAGGGGGGGGCTGCGGGGGCGAAATATTCGCGGGGATGGGGTTCAAAAGTGACAATGCCTAGTGGCGCATCATCGCGCCGCGCAAGGTCAATAACCGTCTGGTGGCCCAGATGCACCCCGTCGAAATTGCCCATTGCGACCGATGCGCCCTTGCAGGCTGTGTCCAGCGATGTCCAGTGATTTACTATACGCATCTGTCCCCTGCGGGACGCGATGGCGCGCATGCATCCCGACTTAGTCGAATTTCCGGCTGGGTGCCAGCACAGTGGCTTCACCCTTAAGAACAGTCGTATTGCCTACACTGCACCGACAATCAAGAGTGACGCGGCGCTTGGCGTAATCAATGGTCAGAACCGTGACTTCGGCCAGCACCACATCACCGGGGCGGACAGGGGCCATGAATTTCAGGCTTTGGCCCATATAGATCGTGCCATGTCCGGGCAGTTGTTCGCCGATCACAGCGGAAATCAGACCAGCGGTCAGCATGCCATGGGCAATACGCCCTTCAAATATGGTGTCCTGCGCGTAGGACTCGTCCAGATGCACGGGGTTGCGGTCGGTGGACACTTCGGCAAACAATTCGATATCGCGGTCGGTGACTTCCTTGCGCAGATGGCGCGTCATGCCGATTTCCAGATCTTCGATACAGATCGTGCCGCGTGGGAAATTGTCATTCATGCTATGGTCCAACATCGCTGCATATCCTTCGTCGTGCCGAATCTGACGTTTTGTTGCAGTGCAGCATTAGCCCATATCGCGTTTATGCGCAACATGCTTTGGAATTTTAAGTCTAATTAATGCCGTTTGTGGTAATTTTATTGCGACCCCATTTTGGGCGTTCCCCTGAAAACAGAACAGGCCGGGCATGGCAGCCCGGCCTGTTGTCTGGCGGTAAAGGGGTGTCAGCCCAGATAGGGGATTGCGAAACTCGGGTGCAGCCCCTTGTCGTCCAGCCACGCTTGCAGGCGCTTGGGGTCGGGCGCGGCAGGGTCGGGGCCGAATTCGGCGGCGGCCAGACCGCTGGTCACGAAGATCGTGTCGATCCCTTCGGAAATACCGCCCTGAATATCGGTATGAATGCCATCCCCGATGGCAATCACGCGGTCAGGGGTGAATTTCAGCCCCAGCCGCGCCGCATATCTGCGCGCAAGGTCATAGGCGGGGGGGTGCGGTTTGCCGAAATACAGCACCTCGCCGCCCATTTCCGCATAAAGCTGCGCGATGGAGCCTGCACAATAGATCCGCTTGTCGCCGTAATCGACCACCAGATCGGGATTGGCGCAGAGCATTTTCAGCCCGCGCACCTTGGCTGACAGCAACCGCCCGCGATAATCTTCGGGGGTGTCGGTCATATCCTCGAACGGGCCGGTGCAGACGATCCCTTCGGCATCGTCAAAACCCACGCGCGTGATGGGGGCGTGGTCGGACGCCCAATCGGGCAGGTCCAGAAACAGGTCGTCATCCTTGGGCGGGCCAAGATGCCAGACCTTGCGCCCCACAGCGCCTGTCAGCATGGCTTCCTGCGTGGCGTCGCCTGATGTGACGATCCCGTCATAGGCGTCGCGCGACAGGCCCATTTCATCCAGTCGCGCCTGCACTGATGCGGCAGTGCGCGGCGCATTGGTCAGCAGCAGCACCCGCCCGCCATTGGCGCGAAAGGCGCATAATGCGGCTTGTGCGCTGCCATGAATGGAGCGCCCGTTATGGACGCAGCCCCACAGATCCACCAGCGCCAGTTCATATTGCGCCGCGATCTGGTCAAACCCTGTCAGCAGGCGGGTCACAGCGCCAGCACCGGAATGATCTGTTTCTTGCGGCTCATGACGCCGGGCAGAACCACGCTGTCGCCTGTGGCGTCCACCCCGAAGGATTTTTGCGCAACCCTGCGCGTCAGCTCATTGGGCAGCAGAAGCGTGGCTTCTTCATTCAGAATGTCCACGATGAACAGCAGCACCTGATCCGCGCCATCCTCGCGCGCGACGGTTTCCATGCTGGCCATCAGGCTGTCCTTGCGCGCCAGAACCTGCGCGGGGGCCGTGGTTTCCAGAACCGAGACGCGGAATTTCTTGCCATCCACGTCGAAATTCTTCGAATCCATGCGCAGCAATTCGGCATCGCTGAAGCCCGACACATCGGATTTCGCGGCAAACATGGCGCTGGCCAACTCGGCCATGTCAACGCCCAGATCATCAGCCAGCGCATGGGCAATGGCACGGTCCGTCTGGGTGGTGGTGGGGGACCGGAATTCCAGCGTGTCCGACAGGATGCATGACAGCATCAGCCCCTTGATGGCGCGCGGCGCCTGCGCCATGTGCTTGCCGATCAATTCATACATGATGGTGGCCGTGCAGGCCAGCGGGCGCATGGTAATGTCGATTGGGCCTTTGGTTTCCAGCCCGCCGACAAGTTTGTGATGGTCGATGATGGCGCGGATATCGGCGTCATTGATGGTGGCGGGCAGTTCGGCGGGGTTGTTGGTGTCGACGATCACCACGGGGGTGCCTGCGGGCAGGTCTGTCATAATCTCGGGCTGGTCAACGCCCCAATGGTCCAGCACGAATTTCGCTTCGGAATTGGGTTGCCCCAGCAGCACCGCCTGCGCGGGTGTGTCCTGCACCTGCGACAGATACCACGCCCAGATCAGGGGCGAGCCGGTCGAATCAGTATCGGGGGAAAAATGGCCAAAGACTTTGATCATGTTGAAAGGTCCGCATGTTGGGCTGTGAAGGTTTCGCGCGGCTTATAACGCCGCAGCGCCGCATTGTCACGTGGGGGGTGACAAAAGGGACATGCTGCCCCCGCGTGGTGGCGCTGGTCTTAACCCACTGTTTAAGGTTATATGGCATCCATATTTAGAAAGCCCGGTTCAGGATATTATGGACAGCGTTATTGATATTTGGGTTGTGGTCGTGATCGCAGCGCTTGTCGTGATTACATCGCTGGCGCTGACCAGTTTCGCAGGTGCGCGCAACTATGCGCGTCGCGACAGCGTGGCGTTCGTGTGGCATGGCGGGGTCGGTGTTGCGTTCCTTATCGGTGCCACCGGAATGGTGCTTTGGACAGTGCTGCCGTTGTGGCTAGGTGCGTCAATGGTAACTATGGGCATGCTGTTCGCTCTGATCTGCGGAAACATGGCGATTTCTTTTGGTATCGGGGACAACCCTGATCCGTGGCCATATCTGGCCATTGGCATCTTTGCGGGGGTATTTCAGGCGGGCCTCGCCTATTTTGTAAATGATATCAGCGCGCTCGTGGTCAGCAGTTCAATAATTAACGGTGTGCTGGGGTGCGCGTTTGCCAGGCGGATCTGGCGACGCGCGTTGCTGCATGGAAGGCAACTTGCCATGTTGGCCGCCTTACCTTTCGCGTCCATTGGACTGGCCTATCTGGTACGTCTGGTGCTGGTGCTGCTGGACTATGACGGGTATGTGCGGGCAATTGCCACGCTGGTGATCTTGTTTCTTATGGCATTTTCCGCCCTGCAATGGAGTTTTGCGCTGATCGCCTTTCGTGCGGCGCGCCTGAACCGGCATTTGCAAAATGCCCGCGACAGGGCCGAGCAGGCAAGCGCGCTGAAATCGCGGTTTCTTGCGAATATGAGCCATGAACTCCGCACGCCCCTGAATGGTATTCTGGGCATGGCGCAGGGGCTGGAGGGCATGGTTGCGGATGCCGAGCAGTCCCGGATGCTGGCGGAAATACGCGACAGTGGTGACGGGTTGCTGATGCGGCTGACAGATATTCTGGACATTTCCGAACTGGAATCAGGGGGGCTTGACCTTGTTTGCGCGGAGTTTGATCTGCACCGCGCCATTGCGCAAACCGTGGCCCCCTTCGCCGTGCAAGCCGCAGCCAAGGGCGTCGCGCTTGAAACTGTGCTTGATCCTTCCCTGGCGGCGTTGCGCCAGGGGGACGGGCCGCGTGTTTGCCGGATCTTGGGCAATGTGCTGCGCAATAGTGTGAATTTCACCACAGCAGGGCGTATTTCCCTTGCGGCGCGCGGCTGTGATCGCGCCGTGCAGATTGTCATATCAGACACCGGATGCGGCATGACCGAAGGGCAGTTGACCGCCATTTTCGACCCGTTCGGGCAGGCGGATGACACCATCACGCGCCGTGTTGACGGCATGGGCCTTGGCATGCCTGTCGTGCGTGCGCTTGTGCAGGCCATGGGCGGGGCGGTTACGGTCACATCGCGCGCGGGGCAGGGGACATGCGTGACGCTGGACCTGCCGCTGGCCGCTGTGCCGCAATCCATACCTATTGCGGACCCTGCGCCGGTTTATGTGGCGCAGCCGGACGTGGGGGCGCAAGGGCGCATCGCGCTGGTGGCCGAGGACAACAAGGTGAACCAGCTTGTTCTGACAGCGCTGCTGAAGGAAAGCGGGTTACAATTGGTGATGGTGGAAAACGGGCTGCAAGCGCTGGAAATGTCGCGGCAGCGCAGGTTCGATTTGTTCCTGTTTGACGTGATGATGCCGGAAATGGACGGTGTGACCGCGCTGCGCCGCATTCAGGCGGAGTATGGCGCGCGCGCACAGCCCGTGCCGCCCGCCATTGTTGTCACGGCCAATGTCGGATCGGCGCAGGTGGCGGCGTATCGTGACGCGGGCTTTTGTGACGTGATTGCAAAACCCCTGCGCAAGGCGCGCCTGCTGGAATGCCTGATCGCGCAGAATGTGCTGCCTTATGGCGGCGCATCCGTTCACGAACCCGCTGTCGGGCCGTGAAATCCGCATGCTGCGGTGCGGCAGAAAATCGGTTGTGCGGAAGTCATTTTTTCCGTGTCGGGGGTGTTGACAGCGCCAGATCCTGTGCCTACCTATGCGTCCGTTAGCACTCGTGATGCATGAGTGCCAACAGATTTCAACCTGGAACCAAAGGAGCGTTCTCAGATGGCATTCAAACCGCTGCATGACCGTGTTCTCGTCCGTCGCGTCGAAAGTGACGAAAAAACCAAGGGCGGTCTGATCATTCCCGATAGCGCCAAGGAAAAGCCCGCTGAAGGCGAAATCATCGCAACCGGCGAAGGTGCGCGCAAGGATTCGGGCGAATTGATCGAGATGGCTGTAAAAGCCGGCGATCGCGTTCTGTTCGGGAAATGGTCCGGCACCGAAGTCACCGTTGATGGTGAAGAGCTGCTGATCATGAAAGAAAGCGATATTCTGGGCATTCTGGCCTGATCGCTTCCGTTTTTCCAAGACATTAACGACAACCAGGAGGCACCCAATGGCTGCTAAGGACGTCAAATTCAACACCAACGCCCGTGACCGTATGCTGCGCGGCGTTAACATTCTGGCCGATGCGGTAAAGGTTACCCTTGGCCCCAAAGGCCGCAATGTCGTCATCGACAAATCCTTCGGCGCACCGCGCATCACCAAAGACGGTGTATCGGTTGCCAAGGAAATCGAACTGGAAGACAAGTTCGAAAACATGGGCGCGCAGATGGTCAAGGAAGTGGCTTCGCGCACCAATGACGAAGCAGGCGACGGCACCACAACCGCAACTGTTCTGGCACAGGCCATCGTGCGCGAAGGTCTGAAATCGGTTGCTGCGGGCATGAACCCGATGGACCTGAAGCGCGGTATCGATCTGGCAACCACCAAAGTTGTGGAAGCGATCAAGGCAGCGGCACGCCCTGTCAATGACAGTGCAGAAGTTGCGCAGGTCGGCACCATTTCCGCCAATGGCGAGGCTGAAATCGGCCGCCAGATCGCGGATGCGATGCAGAAAGTCGGCAATGAAGGCGTGATCACCGTCGAGGAAAACAAGGGTCTGGAAACAGAAACCGATGTTGTCGAAGGCATGCAGTTCGACCGCGGCTATCTGTCCCCATACTTCGTGACCAACCCCGACAAGATGATCGCGGAACTGGATGATGCGCTTATCCTGATCCACGAAAAGAAACTGTCGTCGCTGCAGCCCATGGTTCCGCTGCTGGAGCAGGTGATCCAGTCGCAAAAACCGCTGCTGATCATCGCGGAAGATGTCGAAGGCGAAGCGCTGGCAACTCTGGTTGTCAACAAACTGCGCGGCGGTCTGAAAATCGCGGCCGTCAAGGCACCGGGCTTCGGCGACCGCCGCAAGGCCATGCTGCAGGATATCGCCATTCTGACCGGTGGTCAGGTCATCAGCGAAGATCTGGGCATGAAGCTGGAAAGCGTGACGATGGACATGCTTGGCACCGCCAAGACCATCAAGATCACCAAGGACGAGACCACCATCGTTGATGGCGCTGGCGAGAAAGCTGAAATCGAAGCACGCGTGGCCCAGATCCGTCAGCAGATCGAAGAAACCACCAGCGATTACGACAAGGAAAAACTGCAGGAACGTCTGGCCAAACTGGCTGGCGGTGTTGCGGTCATCCGCGTGGGTGGCATGTCCGAAATCGAGGTCAAGGAACGCAAGGACCGCGTTGATGATGCCCTGAACGCGACCCGTGCGGCCGTGCAGGAAGGTATCGTTGTGGGTGGCGGTGTTGCCCTGATCCAGGCAGGCAAGACACTTGAAGGCCTGAGCGGCGATAACAGCGACCAGACCGTCGGTATTTCCATCGTGCGCAAGGCACTGGAAGCACCGCTGCGCCAGATCGCGGAAAATGCCGGTGTGGACGGGTCTGTCGTTGCGGGCAAAATCCGCGAGAGCAGTGACAAGGCGTTCGGCTTCAACGCGCAAACCGAAGAATATGGCGACATGTTCAAGTTTGGCGTGATCGACCCTGCGAAAGTTGTGCGCACAGCACTTCAGGATGCAGCATCGGTTGCCGGTCTGCTGATCACCACCGAAGCCATGATCGCCGACAAGCCAGAGCCGAAAGGCCAGGGCGCAGGCGGCGGCATGCCCGACATGGGTGGCATGGGCGGCATGGGCGGCATGATGTAAGACGCCCTGCCTGTTCTTGGCAGAAGTATGAAGGGCCGCGCTTGTAGCGGCCCTTTTTCATATGTGGCTGCGCCCCGTGTCTTGCAGGCTTGACTGGCAGGCAGGGGGGCGGGGGGACTGAACAGGGGCCTGCGCGTCAGCGTGCGACAGCGAATAGCCTGTCGATATCCAGATGCCCCTCCAGATGGTCGGCAAGCGCGTCAAGCGTCGCATCGACAAGTGCGCCATGATTCAGGTTGGAGGGGGGCGCCCCGAGAGCCGCCAGATACTGCGACCGGAACCTGTCGGAAGAAAACAGCCCGTGCAGATATGTGCCCATGATACGGCCTGACGGATCGATCGCCCCGTCATCATATGCCCCCAGATGCGCGAAGGGGCGGGCGCAATCAGGGCCTGTGGTGCGCCCGATGTGTATTTCATAGCCGTCCACATCAAGCCCGCTGGCGGCATGACGGGCCCGCACCCGTTCCAGCCGTTTGTCAGGGGACATGATCGTGGTGACATTCAATACCCCAAGCCCTTCGGTATCGCCTGCCGGTCCTTCGACACCTTCGGGGTCGCAAACCTGCCGTCCCAACATTTGATACCCCCCGCAGATACCAAGAACATGCCCGCCGCGCCGGATATGGGCCGCCAGATCGATATCCCACCCTTGCGCGCGCAGGAATGTCAGATCGGCGCGTGTGGATTTCGAGCCGGGCAGGATAACCAGTGCCACATCGCCCGGAATTGCCTGACCGGGCCTGACCATGACCAGATCAACCGCCGGTTCGGCCTGTAGCGGGTCCAGATCATCAAAATTCGCAATCCGCGAAAACACCAGACAGGCGATGCGGATGTTCCCCTGACCCTGCCTTGTGCCCAGATCCAGCGCATCCTCGGCGGGAAGATGTGTTGCCTGGGAAAACCACGGCAAGACCCCGAATCCCGGCCAGTTGCAGCGTGCCTCGATCTGGCGGTAGCCGTCATCGAACAGGCTTGGATCGCCGCGGAACTTGTTGATGATGAACCCCGCGACCATGGCCGCATCCTGCGGGTCAAGGACGGCCTGCGTGCCAATGATCTGGGCAATCACGCCGCCGCGGTCGATATCGCCCACAAGCACGACCGGCACACCGGCGGCGCGCGCAAAGCCCATATTGGCAATGTCGCCCGCGCGCAGATTGATCTCCGCCGGACTGCCCGCCCCTTCGACAATCACCAGATCATGGGCCGCCCGCAGACGCTGGAAGCTGTCAAGCACGGCGCCCATCAGTTCGGGTTTCATCGCGGCGTAATCGCGGGCTTTTACAGTCGCAAGGCGTTTGCCCTGAACCACAACCTGCGCGCCTGTTTCATGTTCCGGTTTCAGCAATACGGGGTTCATATCGGTCACAGGGTCCAGCCCGCAGGCCAATGCCTGCAGCGCCTGCGCGCGGCCAATCTCGCCGCCGTCGCAAGTGACCGCGGCGTTATTGGACATATTCTGGGGCTTGAACGGGGCCACGCGCATGCCACGCCTGCGGGCAACGCGGCACAGGCCGGCAACAAGCACGGATTTGCCAACATTCGATCCGCACCCTTGTACCATGATGGCTTTACTCATCCGTTGTCCTTTGTGCCTGATTATGTGGTCTTGGGGGCGCTGCCCCCGGCCCTTCGGGCCACCCCCGGGATATTTTTACCAGAATGAAGGTTCCCTTGCTGGATTTACAGCTGTTTCACGCAGCAATCAGCTGAAATATGCAGGCGCGGTGCGGTGCAGGTGGATGTCACTGTCGCGGGCGCGTCACGACTGGTCTGCCATGGCTTAGGTCACTTCCGGTGTCATCAGGATCTGGAGCTTGATATCAGCAGGTCGCCCTTCGGCCGCGCGCTTGAACGCCTCTATGGACTGGTCGAACCCGTAGCTTCGGGTGATCAACGGTTTAAGGTTGACCCGTCCCGAGGCGATCAGTGCAAGCGCGCGATCAAATACATTGGCATAGCGAAAGACGGTCTCGATCCGCACTTCGCGTGCGATTGCTGCATTCACATCCAGTTCTACGGCCTTAGGGGGCAGGCCCACCAGAACCACTGCGCCGCCTGGGCGAACCGTTTTGAAGATGGTTTCAAATACCTGCGGTGCCCCGCTGGCCTCGAAGGCAACATCCGCGCCCCAATTGCCGGTTTCACGGTTTACCGCGCTGACAAGATCATCAGTTTTCGGGTTTACCGGAATTATCCCGTCATACTGCGCCGCGATCTTCAGTTTTGCATCGCTGATATCCGAGATGATCACACGGCTGCACCCGCCTGCCAACGCGGCCAGCGCAACCATAATTCCGATTGTCCCCGCGCCGATCACCACAGCGACATCGCCGGGTGTGATGCGCGCGCGTGCCGCCGCATGCATGCCCACAGCGAAGGGTTCCACCATCGCCCCTTCGGCAAAGCTGACAGAACGGGGGAGTTTATAGGTAAAGGCGGCCGGATGGATGACATGGCTGGTCAATATCCCGTGCACCGGTGGTGTTGCCCAGAAGCTGACTGCGGGGTCCACGTTGTAAATGCCCAGCTTCGAGGCGCGTGACGACAGATCGGGAATGCCAGGTTCCATGCAGACGCGGTCACCGACAGCCAGCCCCTGCACATTTTGTCCGACCGCTTCAATGATGCCGGAGCCTTCATGCCCGAGCACCATTGGCGCGCGGACAACATAATCGCCAATCGCGCCATGTGTGTAGTAATGCACGTCGCTGCCGCAAATGCCCACAGTGTGAACCTTGATCCGCACATCATCGGGGCCGGGATCTTGTGGCAGATCGATATCCCGCAAGCGCAATTCGCCCTTCCTCTCCAGCACGAGTGCACGCATTAAGCCCTCCCTTATTTATTCTTCCTACGGCGCCGTTTCAGCCGGATGATGCGAATTGCGCCAGATCGACTTCATCAACATCGTATATATTGGTCCGCCCGATCCGCAACGCATTGGCCTTCCCCTAGAGCTGGCTATCATCTTCGTTCGTATCATCGATCTGGAAAAAGACGCACGGAATTTCCTGAAACCGGCAGGTTGCGCGGAACTGTAGTTGCCCCGCTTGAACCTTCTGTGGTCACGCGTGTTTTGTGCAAATCCTGTAAGCATTCTTGTGCAACGCGCTCAAGTCAGCATATCGCTTCCAGTAATGCAAGGCCACTGTATG
Source organism: Roseinatronobacter sp. (assembly GCF_051859525.1). Classification (NCBI taxonomy): domain Bacteria; kingdom Pseudomonadati; phylum Pseudomonadota; class Alphaproteobacteria; order Rhodobacterales; family Paracoccaceae; genus Roseinatronobacter; species Roseinatronobacter sp. The sequence continues at coordinate 41,330 of NZ_JBHYFM010000025.1, forward strand.
GTTGCGCCAGAATAAGGACCGAGGACGGCGGGACTAACCTGCCTGATCTGCGCCTGCACCCGGGGCAGGATCGATATGCCGGTGATCCGGCCCCGTATCGTGCATAGGTCGTCCCCCGAAAGCCTGCTGGTTGGAACGAAGTGCGTCGTGAGGCCATAAGGGAGGGATAGTGGTTTTCGCGATTGGTAAATGGCGGATGGGAGAGGTCTGAAATCGGACGTTCTCTACCCTCTTAGCGATTGTTTTGAATCATCCCACTGATAGTTGAACCACCAAGTGGGTGGTTCACGGAGCGCTCGAAAACTCTGCTCGGCGAGAGTCGTGACAACCAGGTGCGCACCGCGCGAAAGGCCGGGGAAAGGCCTCAAAACTCACCCGTTCGCTGCGTTCAGTCGTCCGAGGTTCCGCCGGGAAGCCGTTCGGAGAGCTCACGAAGCACCTCCAGCGCCTCTACAACCGCTCGTTCAGCGGCAAAGATGCTCGATGCAAGCTTCAGGTTCTCGCGGCCGGCCATTGCAAGGAATGCGATCAGAACCTCGTCCGAGTGCCGCACCAAGGCAACAAGATGCTCACCGCTCGGACCATACTTGCCCGCAAACCAGTTCTTGATCGTCTTTTCATTGGCTCCCGTCCACCCCTCCACGGTTTTGACACCCGCCCGGCTTTCACCGAGCTCACGGCGAAGCGTCGCTGCGATTACCTGCGCGAAGGAATCAGACGCTTCCCCATCATACCCGGTTTGTTTCGGAAAGAACTTGCCCTTTTTCGGAAACGACATTCCGGCCTCCCTTGTTTTACATAACGGGAGGGATTCGGCCCTGGATTCAGGTGGTTCCGATGGTTTTGTGTGGCGCAAAAAGGAGAAATGTGTGTGAGCAGTCGAAAACTGACCCATGGACGGGACGGAAATGGGCAGTCGGAGACGGATGTGCCGGCGGTCGCCTATGTGCGTATGTCGACCGACCACCAAAAATATTCGACCGAAAATCAGCTGGACGTCATTCGCAAGTATGCCGAAGCCCGTGGCCTGACGATCCTCCGGACTTTCGAGGACTCCGGGCGATCCGGCCTACGGCTTGACGGCCGCGAGGCGCTGCAGAACCTGATGGCCCAAGTCCAGTCCGGCGGTGCCGACTTCAAAGCGATCCTCGTCTACGATGTCAGCCGTTGGGGCCGTTTTCAGGATGCTGACGAGGGCGCGTATCACGAGCATGTCTGCTCCCGCGCTGGGATCCGGGTGCACTATTGCGGCGAGCAGTTCGAGAATGACGGCAGCATCGGCTCGAACCTTCTAAAAACTGTCAAGCGGGTCATGGCAGGCGAGTACAGTCGCGAACTGTCGGTGAAGGTCTTCGCCGGGCAATGCCGCCTCGTGGAGCTTGGCTATCGCCAGGGAGGCGCCGCCGGATACGGACTGCGACGAGTGCTGATCGACGAGCACGGGAACTCCAAGGGCGAGCTGTCCCGCGGTGAGCAGAAAAGCCTGCAGACCGACCGAGTGATCCTGGTCCCTGGCCCTGAAGAGGAGCAGCGGGTCGTCCAGCGCATGTACGAGATGTTCGTCATCGATGGGCGGCCGGAACGCGAGATTGCGGAGGTTCTGAACGCCGAAGGACACCGGACCGATCTCGATCGCCCTTGGACACGGGCGACAGTTCATCAGATTCTTACCAACGAAAAGTACATTGGGAACAACGTCTTCAATAAGGTGTCGTTCAAACTGAAGCAGCGCCGCGTCGTGAACCCGCGGGACATGTGGATCCGGGCGGAAGGCGCATTCCCGGCTATCATCGAAAAGGCCCTTTTCCTGCGCGCCCGGGAAATCATCGATATCCGCAGCCGCCATTTTTCCGATGACGAATTGCTGGATGCCCTGCGCGCCATCCTCAAGCGGCAAGGCATGCTGTCGGGGCTAATCATCGACGAGCAAGACGATCTCCCGCCCTCCAGCGCCTATCGCAGCCGCTTCGGCAGCCTGCTGCGTCCTTTACTGGAATTTTTCGAACACGTTCTGAAGGAGCGTTTCGATGTGTGCTGCCGACTTGTTTGCACCAACCTTCAAAGAATTAGGGTGGCCGCAGCCATTTCTGAGGTCGAGGGCCTTCTTGAGTTCGGCCTTGGCATTCTTCCCGACAATCGACAAAGCCTCGATCCGATCAAGAAAGTCTGATTCCTTCATTTTGCCAAGGTCATCAGCCGACTTGGCTGACTTCCAGTTCTTGCCTAGGATACGGCTTGCCTCAGCATTGAACGCCGAGAGGTGGTGCCCC
>NZ_JBHYFM010000026.1:0-42753 GCF_051859525.1 Roseinatronobacter sp.
GAGAAACTGCGCTTCGCCATCCGCGAAGGCGGCCGCACCGTCGGCGCCGGCGTCGTTGCAAAAATCATCGAGTAATCATCTGATCCGCTTCGATTTTATGGGGGCATGCGGGTCACTGCATGCCCCTTTTCTATGTCGGAGCACATGATGAAACGGCTGTTTTCCTATTTCGAGGGGCGCATCAACGCCTATCCTGACGATGCGCCGCAGCGCCCGCCCGAAACCATGCTGGGCTTTGTGCTGCATTTTGCGCGCGGGGTTCTGCCATGGCTTTTGTTCATGTCGGGGCTGTCGATCATTTTTGCCGCGATTGAGATCATTTTGCTGGGCTATCTGGGAACGCTGGTGAACCGGATGACCGAACTTGGCCCCGAGCGCTTTCTGGCCGAGGAAGGCGCGCGCCTGGGCGCAATGGCGGGGCTGCAACTGCTTGTCTTGCCTGTTGTGTCCGTGATCGGTGCATTGGTCATGTATCAGGCGATTATGGGCAATTTCCCGCAGCGCATTCGCTGGCTGGGTCACCGCTGGTTGCTGGGCCAGTCGCTGGGCTATTTTCAGGATGAATTCGCAGGCCGCATTTCCACCAGATTGATGCAGACCGCCTTGGCGGTGCGCGAAGTCACCATGAAACTGATGGATGTGGCGGTCTATATTCTGGCCTATTTCATCGGGTCGCTGTGGCTTGCTGCCACGCAGGATGTCTGGCTGGCGCTGCCGTTTCTGTTATGGGCCATGGCCTATGGCGGGCTGTTGTGGGTGATCGTGCCACGTCTGGGGCGCGTGGCGCAGCAACAGGCGGATGCGCGCGCCGATATGACGGGGCGCATTGTCGACAGCTACACCAATATCGCGACCGTCAAGCTGTTCAGCCACAGCGCGCGCGAAGAAACCTATGCGCGCAATGGTCTGGACGGGTTCTTGCAGACCGTCTACCGCCAGATGCGGCTGGTCGCGGTGCAGGATGTGTCGGTCAATGCGCTGAACGCGCTGCTGACGGGCGCTGTCACGGGTCTTGGCATCTGGCTGTGGCTGCAAGGGCAGGTGGAACTTGGCGCGCTGGCCGTGGCCATTCCGCTGGCCTTGCGGTTGGGGAACATGTCGCATTGGATCATGTGGGAATTTGCCGCGCTGTTTGAAAACATTGGAACAGTGCGCGACGGAATCGCCACATTTGCGGCCGCGCGTGCGGTGCAGGACGCGCCCGATGCCAGACCATTGGTAGTGCGGAACGCGGGAATCCGGTTTGATGCGCTGACCTTCCGCTATGACCCTGCCTTGGTGGGGGGGCATAAACCCGCTGTGATTGACGGCATGGATCTGATGATTGCGCCGGGTGAAAAGATCGGGTTGGTGGGGCGGTCCGGTGCCGGAAAATCCACTTTGGTCAATCTGTTGCTGCGTTTTTATGATGTGGGGTCGGGCCGAATTCTGATTGACGGTCAGGATATTGCCAGCGTCACACAGGACAGTTTGCGCGCGGCCATTGGCATGGTCACGCAGGATACGGCGCTTTTGCACAGGTCCGTGCGCGACAATATTGCCTATGGCAGGCCCGATGCGACCGATGCCGAAATCTGGCAGGCGGCGCGCATGGCCGAAGCGGACGAGTTCATTGGCGATCTGGTCGATGCGAAGGGACGCCGCGGCCTTGACGCGCATGTGGGCGAACGCGGCGTCAAACTGTCAGGCGGCCAGCGCCAGCGTATCGCGATTGCGCGTGTCGCCCTGAAAGATGCGCCGATCCTTATTCTGGACGAGGCCACATCCGCACTGGATTCCGAGGTGGAGGCAGCCATTCAGGGCCAGCTTGACCGCCTGATGCAAGGCAAAACCGTGATTGCGATTGCACACCGCCTGTCCACGATTGCGGCGATGGACCGGCTGATCATCATGGATGAAGGCCGCATCGTGGAGCAGGGCACCCATGCGGAACTGCTGGCCGAAGGCGGGCTTTATGCGCGGCTTTGGGCGCGGCAATCGGGCGGGTTTCTGCCGCAGGCATAAGCGGGGGCGGGCAGGTTTGCCCGCCGTTTCCGCGCACGGGCGGATACCACAGGGGCGGCTGCAAATCGTAACCGGTTGTTAACCATTTTCAGCGCTGATGGGCACATGCTTGTATGTCGCCCCCTAAGTCTTATTGCAGTTCTGGTTCTGGGCATCAGTGTCGTGTACGCAGGCACGGGGCTGGCCGGTCCTTGGCCGCGCGGGGCAGGGAACGTGTTTTTCGCAAGCGAGGTTGCGGTGGACCGGCAGGGCGGTGCAGATCGCCTGTCACACCGGCATTATCTGGAATACGGCCTGACAGATCACCTGACCATTGGCGCGAAGGTGGAACAGCAGACCGGATGGGACAATCCCGCACAACTGCCCCCTTTGGCGCGGTTCTATGGTGTGCCAGTGCAAAGTGGATTGTTCTTGCGCGTGCATATGGGCGAGGTGGTGGCCCGAACACCTGTCGCGCTGGAGGTGCAGGTCGCACATAATGCCCCGCTTGACGGGGACCGCGTGCGTCTGGCGGCGCATATTGGCCATAGTTTCGAGGTGCTTGATGTCGCAGCATGGGCAAGGCTTGGGGCATCGGCAGGTCTGTCGGATGGCGGGGAACAGGGCCAGCGCGATATTACTGCGCAGCTTGGCGTCACAATCCTGCCCCGCGTGCGGGCTTGGGTGGATGCGGGACGGATTTTCACGGACGATGTGCGCTTGTCGCGCATGACAGTTTCTGCGGCGGTCGACGTGACAAAGCGGTTCTCGATGACAGTCGGATACAGCCGCACATTCGGGGGGTGGCACGAATCGGGGTGGCGTCTGGGTGTCTGGTCATCATTCTGAATTTGTCAGGTTTCGGGGCGGCCTGCTGCGCCGTGTATAAAAAAAGACCCGCAACGCTGCATTGGTGGCTTGCAACCGCGCCACTGCTCCAGTAATCGATGCGCATGGAATAGGGGTATAGCTCAGTTGGTAGAGCATCGGTCTCCAAAACCGAGGGTCGTGGGTTCGAGTCCCTCTGCCCCTGCCATTCCGGACAATACCGCCTGCGTGCATTGAGTATTGCCCGCGCGGGGGTCGGAATGAAACTTCACCTTCATATCGGTGCGCATAAAACCGCCAGCACGCATTTGCAGGAATTGCTTCGGCAGAATGTTTCGCATCTTCGGGCCGGTGGTGTTGCCTGTTTCGGGCCGAAACTGCTGCGCAACAAGATGAAACTGCCCCAACTTGGGGCCGACCATCCTGCCAGCCGCCGCAGTATTGCCCCTTTGGCCCTTGCGTTGCAAAAGGCCCGATCGCGCGGGCAGCGACTGGTCATTTCAGAAGAAAATATTCTGGGCACCACGCGGGCCGACATCATTGCCTGTGGTGACAGGCTTTATCCGCATGCGGACGGGCGGGTCGCGCGGTTTCTGGCACTGCTGGGCGCGCAGGACGCGACATTGTATCTGGCGGTGCGCAATCCGCCGGATTTTGTGAATTCTGCCTATGGCCAACAAATCAAAGGCGGAAACCTGATTGATTTCGAACGCTATGTTGCGGGGTTCGACCCTGTGGCGCTACGCTGGTCGGAACTGGTCGAACGCCTTGTTGCATGTCCGGCAGTGGGGCGGCTGGTACTGTGGCGATACGAGGATTACGGTCGGATCCTGCCCGACATACTTGCGACGTTGCTGGGCCCTGATGCAGCAGCGGGCCTGCACATGTCATCATTGCCCCGTCAGGTTGGCAGCTCGGCCCGCGCGATTGAACATGCACGCGCGCGCATTCAGGCAGACCCCGCGCTGCCGCCCAAGGCCGCCATTGCCGAAGCAGAGGCGCAATTCCCGAAATCTGCGCAATGGCCTGGCCCGCAGTATTTCACAGCTCAGGATCTGGCCAAAGGGATGCAAGCCTATCGCGATGACCTGATCACGCTGCAATCACTGGACAAGGTGGTGTTTGTTCAGCCCCATACCGGCGCGGAATCCGGCCAATAGGGCGAATCGCGCTTGAATCTGGGGCTTTGGCTGCGTATGTCAGCCCCTAGACAAGAACAGGTATGCATTCATGGCCAAGACGAACCCTTTTCAGTTCATGCAACAGGTCCGGGCGGAAACCGCCAAGGTCACCTGGCCCACACGCCGCGAAGTGACAGTAACCACTGTTATGGTGCTGATCATGGCGGCATTGACGGCGGTGTTTTTCTTCCTTGTGGACCTGACAATCCGCACGGGCCTGTCGGGCCTGTTGGGGATGTTCAATTAATACGGCCAGCCATGTGCGTTTGATGCGCGCAGGGCTTGAAATGGCGCGCATTGCGCTGTAACAGCATCGACAAGAAAAGCGCACCGCACTGGTGCGCTGTTTTGTTTGAGTCGATGACAGGTTCGCCACTTGGCAGGGACCAACACTGGCCGCAAGGCCATCAGGAACAGGAAGAACATCCATGGCCAAGCGCTGGTATTCGGTAAGCGTTCTGTCGAATTTCGAAAAGAAAGTCGCCGAGGCGATCCGCGTTGCTGTGCAAGAAGGCGGACTGGAAGACCTGATCGAAGAGGTTCTGGTTCCGACCGAAGAAGTGATCGAAGTGCGGCGCGGCAAGAAGGTGACGTCTGAACGCCGTTTCATGCCCGGATATGTGCTGGTGCGCATGGAAATGACGCCTAAGGGCTACCATCTGATCAACTCCATCAACCGTGTGACGGGCTTCCTTGGAGCGCAGGGCAAACCAATGCCCATGCGCGATGAGGAAGTGAACGCCATTCTGAACCGTGTTGAGGAAGGCGAGGCCGCACCACGCACCCTGATCCACTTTGAAGTGGGCGAACAGGTGAAGGTGACGGATGGCCCGTTTGAAGGGTTCGCCGGTCTGGTGGAAGAAGTTGACGAGGGCGCGAATCGTCTGAAGGTCATGGTATCGATTTTTGGCCGGGCAACCCCGGTCGATCTGGAATTCACACAGGTTTCCAAGGAACTCTGATGTGAATACACGCGTGGGAGGTCGTCAGGCGCACCTGATCCGGCCGGACCACTAAACCGCAGATGCCCCGCGCAGGCGTGCATGGGGTGAGGTGATAAAGGAGAGGCCAGATGGCCAAGAAGGTTATAGGGCAGCTGAAGCTGCAAATTCCGGCGGGCAAAGCCAACCCGTCCCCCCCCGTTGGTCCGGCATTGGGTCAGCGCGGGTTGAACATCATGATGTTCACCAAGGAATTCAATGCCCGCACTGCGGAGCTTGAACCGGGCGCACCGATCCCAACGCTGATTACATATTATCAGGACAAATCCTTCACCATGGACCTGAAGACGCCGCCCGCGTCATGGTACCTGAAGAAGGCCGCCGGTCTGAAGCCTGTGGGCAAGCGCAACCGCGCCAAAGGGTCCGAAGCGCCGGGCCGTGTTGTGGCTGGCAGCGTGACCACAAAGCAGATTCGCGAAATCGCAGAAGCCAAGATGAAAGACCTGAATGCCAACAGCATCGAGGGCGCGATGGAAATCATCGCCGGTTCCGCGAAATCGATCGGTATCGAGGTGAAAGGGTAAGTCATGGCTAAAATTGCAAAACGCGTTAAGGCCGCCCGTGAAGCCTTTGCCGGTAAAGAGAACCTGAGCGTTGAAGATGCTGTTGCGCTGATCAAGGCGAATGCAACGGCAAAATTCGACGAAACAGTTGAGATTGCCATGAATCTGGGTGTCGACCCGCGCCATGCCGACCAGATGGTGCGCGGCGTTGTGACCCTGCCCAATGGCACGGGTAAAACCGTGCGCGTCGCTGTTTTTGCCCGCGGTCCCAAAGCGGACGAGGCCAAAGCCGCTGGCGCGGATATCGTTGGCGCCGAGGATTTGATGGAAACCATCCAGTCCGGCAAGATCGAATTCGACCGCTGCATCGCAACCCCCGACATGATGCCCATCGTGGGCCGTCTGGGTAAAATCCTTGGTCCGCGCAACTTGATGCCGAACCCCAAAGTGGGCACGGTGACCATGGATGTTGCACAGGCTGTGGAAAGCGCCAAGGGCGGGCAGGTCCAGTTCAAGGCGGAGAAAGCCGGTGTGATTCACGCAGGCGTTGGCAAGGCATCCTTCGATGCGGCCCAACTGGCTGAAAACATTCGCGCCTTCGTGGATGCGGTTGCGAAAGCCAAACCCACGGGTGCGAAAGGCGCATATCTGCGTAAAGTCTCGCTCAGCTCGACCATGGGGCAGGGTGTTTCGGTGGATGTAACCAGCGCGACCCAAAGCTGAAACGCTTTCGATTGGAGCATGTTGCTCAAAAGTGGGAACCGGTTTTGAGGTTCTCGAACATGCAAAACCAATAAGTTAGAGCATGTCGCGTGAACGCGAATGAACGCGACATTCTCTAATCCAGACAATCGATACCACGGCTGGACGCGGGGCACGGTTCCCGCGCCTGATACCGCTGTGCCAAAAAGGGAAACGGCCATGATTTCGCGGCGAGAGTTTTTGCAGGCGTCCCTTGCGGCCGGTGCCTTGCTTGGCTGGCAGGGGGGCTGGACACGGGCCATGGCGCAGCAGGCGCTGCATCAGGATGACTTGTTGCAGTTTGATACATTCGGGAATGTGTCACTGATTCATATCACCGATATTCACGCGCAGCTTAAACCGGTCTGGTTTCGCGAAGCCTCGGTCAAACTGGGGGCGGCACCGGTGCGCGGCCAGCCACCGCATCTGGTCGGGCAGGATTTTCTGGCGCATTACGGGCTGGAGGCCACATCGGCCATGGCGCACGCCTTGACGCATGATGATTTTGTGGCCTTGGGGCAGGCATACGGGCGGATGGGGGGCATGGACAGGGTGGCCACGGTCATCAATGCCATCCGCGCCGACCGCCCCGATGCGTTGTTGCTGGACGGGGGCGATACATGGCACGGGTCCATGACCGCGCTGCGCAGCAATGGGCAGGATATGGTTAATGTGATGAATGCACTGGGCGTGGATGCCATGACCTCGCATTGGGAATTCACCCTTGGGGCGGAGCGCGTGGACGAAATTGTGGCGGACCTGCCATTCGCGTTTCTGGGCCAGAATATTTTTGACACCGACTGGAACGAGCCTGTTTATGACCCCTACCGCATATTTGAACGCGGGGGTGTGCAGGTTGCCGTGATCGGGCAGGCTTTCCCCTATACGCCCATTGCCAACCCGTCCTGGATGTTTCCGGGCTTAAGTTTCGGCATACGCGAACAGCGCATGCAGGAGATGGTCGATGAGGTGCGCGGGCTGGGCGCTGATCTGGTGGTGGTGTTGTCGCATAACGGGTTCGACGTGGACCGCCAGATGGCCGCGCGGGTGCGGGGGATTGATATTGTGCTGACCGGCCATACCCATGACGCCTTGCCCGAACCGCTGCTGGTTGGGGAAACGCTGTTGATTGCATCGGGATCAAACGGCAAGTTCGTCACGCGGCTTGATCTGGATGTGCGCGACGGGCGCATGATGGGGTTCCGGCACAAGTTGATACCGGTGTTTGCCGATGCAATTGAACCTGATGCCGATATGGCCGCATTGATTGACGCCGAACGCGCCCCCTATCTGGATGAACTGACTGAAATTGTGGGCCATACCGACAGCCTGCTGTACCGGCGCGGCAATTTCAACGGCACATGGGATGACCTGATCTGCGATGCCTTGATGCAGGAACGTGACGCCGAAATCGCGTTGTCGCCCGGTGTGCGTTGGGGGCCAAGCCTGATGCCGGGGGATGCGATCACCCGCGAAGATATTTATAGCATGACCGCCATGAGTTACGGGCAGGTGTACCGCCGCGAAATGACGGGCGCAGAACTGCATGGCGCGCTGGAAGATATTGCCGAAAACCTGTTCCACCCCGACCCCTATTTCCAGCAGGGCGGCGATATGGTGCGCGTGGGCGGGCTGGGCTACCGGATTGCCGTTGACGCACCGATGGGGGAACGGATCTCGGACATGGTGCATCTGGCCAGCGGTGCGCCCGTCGCGATGGACCGCGCCTATATGGTCGCGGGCTGGGCCAGCGTGAATGAAGGCACCGAGGGGCCGCAGATATGGGATGTGGTCGAAAGCTATATTCGCCAGCAGGGCCGCGTCAGCGTGCCCGAAAGCACAAGGATTGATGTGATAACGGGCTAAGGCCCGGATGTATTTGCGGCCTGCGGGAGGCGGGCCTGACTGCTAGGGAGGACATGGCAGATGTCGGAAGAACTTACAGGCAGGGCCAGTGCTGGCCGGTCTGGCACAACCAGCAGGCGCGGGTTTCTGCGCGGGGCAGGGCTTGCGGGTGCGGGGCTGGTCGCGGGATCAGGTGCTGCGCGCGCGGCCTCGCCCGATCCGCTGATTACCGAAGTGCAGCCTTGGGCGCAGTTTCTGGGCGACGGTGTGGACGCCGCCCCCTATGGCAAGCCGTCGCGCCATGAAGCGCATGTGATCCGGCGCAATGTGGAATGGTTGACGGCGGACACGTCCAGTTCCGTCAATTTCACGCCCATCCATGAACTGGACGGGATTATCACGCCGAATGGTGTGTGCTTTGAACGCCATCATGCCGGTGTCGCCGATATCGCACCACAGGATTACCGGCTGATGATCAACGGGTTGGTCGATCGCGAACTGGTGTTCACGCTGCAAGACCTGCTGCGCCTGCCGCGCGAAAACCATGTCTATTTTCTGGAATGTGCGGCCAATTCCGGCATGGAATGGCGGGGGGCGCAGCTGAATGGCGCGCAGTTTACGCATGGGATGATCCATAACTGCATGTATACGGGCGTCACGCTGCGCACGCTGCTGAATGAAGCGGGCGTAAAGCCCGAAGGCAGCTGGCTTCTGGCCGAAGGGGCAGATGCATCAGCCATGTCGCGGTCCATTCCCATGGAAAAGGCGCTGGATGATTGCATGATCGCCTTCAAGATGAACGGCGAGGCGCTGCGCCCCGAACAGGGTTATCCGGTGCGGCTGATCGTGCCGGGCTGGGAAGGCAATATGTGGGTCAAATGGCTGCGCCGTCTGGAAGTGGGCGATGCGCCATGGCACCACCGTGAAGAAACGTCGAAATATACCGACCTGCTGGCTGACGGGCGCGCGCGCCGCTTCACATGGGAAATGCACGCAAAATCGGTCATCACCAACCCCAGCCCCCAGGCCCCCATTCTGCACGGCCATGGGCCAACTGTGATAACCGGCTTGGCATGGTCTGGCGTGGGCAAGATTGCGCGGGTGGATGTGTCCATAGATGGCGGGCGCAACTGGGGGCAGGCGCGCCTCAGCGGGCCAAGTTTCGATAAATCGCTGCACCGCTTCTATTTTGAATTCGATTGGGACGGGCGTGAACTGCTGCTGCAATCGCGCGCCATTGATGAGGCGGGCTATGTCCAGCCCACCAAGGACGCGTTGCGCAACTTCCGCGGGGTCAGTTCCGTTTACCACAATAACGGCATCCAGACATGGCATGTCCATTCCAACGGGGAGGCCGAGAATGTCGAGGTTTCTTAAATCTACACTGCTCTGTGCAGGGGCCGCGCTGGCGGCGCTGCCTGCAATCGCGCAAACCCATGGTCTGGGGCGCCCGGCCTTGCCCGAAGAAGTCGCTGCATGGGACATTGATATCCGCCCCGATGGCAAGGGCCTGCCGGACGGGTCCGGCGATGTCTGGACGGGTGAGGATCTGTACGAAGCGCAATGCGCCCATTGCCATGGCACCTTTGGCGAAGGCATGGGGTCGTGGCCTGTTGTTGCGGGCGGTCACGGCACATTGACGCATGAACACCCGGAAAAGACGATCGGGTCTTACTGGCCGTATCTGTCCACAGTGTGGGATTATGTCAATCGCGCCATGCCCTATGGAATGGCGCAATCCCTGACACCGGATGAAGTCTATGCGATCACGGCATATCTGATGTATCTGAATGATCTGGTGGATGATGATTTTGAATTAAGCCGCGAAAACTTCACGGAAATCCGCCTGCCCAATGAAGACGGCTTCTATATGGATGACCGTGTTGAACTGGAATGGCCGCTGTTCACCCAAGAGCCATGCATGAGTGATTGCAAACCCGAAGTGCAGGTGACCATGCGCGCGGCCGTTCTGGATGTCACGCCGGATGATCCCATTGCCGATGCGCGGCGCGAACAGGCGCGGGCCATGGCTGCGGCATCCGGTGGCGGTGGCGGGGCGGATGATGCGCCCGAACCCGTGCAGGCCCCCGATGATACAGATGACGGCGCGGCGCAGGAGGCCAGCGTAGCCCATAGCCCCGAACTGATTGCACAAGGCGAAAGCCTGTATCGCGCCTGTCGCACCTGCCACCAAGTGGGCGAGGGCGCGCGCAATGCGGTCGGGCCAATGCTGAATGGCATTATTGGCCGCGCAGCAGGCACTGTTGACGGGTTTCGCTATTCGCCGGTCTTGACCGAAGCGGGCGATACGGGTTTGATCTGGACAGAGGAGACAGTGTCAGAGTTCATCGCCGACCCGCGCGGGTATCTGCCCCGCAATCGCATGTCTTATGCGGGCATGCGCGATGCGGATGAACGGCGCGCGCTGGTGGCCTATCTGTCAACCTATTCGGAGTAAGGCTTGATGGTGATCAACAAAGTTAAGGCAGTCTTGGCGGCAGGGGCAACCCTTGCCGCCTTGGGTGCATCGGGGGTGCAAGCCCAAAGTGGCAGCGGGGCCGAACCGCTGGGCAATGCCGAGCGCGGCGCGGAGTTGTGGGACTATGAATGCGCGGCCTGCCATGAAATGGGGCGCGGTGCCGAAAACGGGATCGGTCCCCAACTGACGCGGGTCTATGGCAGGCGCGCCGCAGATGTGGCGGATTTCCCTTATTCCGAATCGATTGAACGCATGGGCCGTGACGGGTTGCGCTGGACGTTCCGGACCCTTGATGCCTATATCGAAAACCCCTATGCGCTGGTGTCTGGCACCCGCATGAGTTACCCCGGCCTGCCCGATGCGCAGGACCGCGCGGATATTCTGGCCTTCATGCGCCAGTTTTCCGACATGCCCGCAAATATTCCCGAAGCCGAACCCACTGCGCGCCGCGTCGAGATCGAGCTGCCGCCAGAAGTGCTGGCCATTCGCGGGGACAGGGAATGGGGCGAATATCTTGCCAGCGAATGCACGACCTGTCATCAACGTGATGGTGCGGCCATGGGGATCCCGTCCATAACATACTGGCCAGAGGACCGTTTCGTGGTTGCCATGCACGCCTATAAGGAAGGGTTGCGCCCGCATGCGGTCATGCAAAACGTGGCACGCAGGCTGGATAACGAGGAAATCGCGGCGCTGGCCGCCTATTTCGCCACGATAGACGACTGAGAACATCAGTAAGGGAGGAATATCTGATGGAATTTAAAAGACGCACAGTTCTGGGCGGGATGGCGGCAGGGGCTGCAATCCTGTCCGCGCCTGCAGTGATGGGCCAGACGCGCCCGCGCGTGGTGGTTATTGGCGGCGGATCGGGCGGGGCGACTGCAGCGCGCTATATCGCGCGCGACAGTCAGGGCGCGATTGATGTGACGCTGGTTGAACCGTCGCGCGTGTATTACACCTGCTATTTTTCCAACCTGTATCTGGGCGGGTTCTGGGAACTGGCGGATATGGGCCATTCCTACGGCACGCTGGCCGCACGGCACGGTATCAATGTCGTGCATGACTGGGCTGTGGGCGTAGACCGCGATGCGCAGACGGTCACGCTGGCGGGCGGTGACACGCTGCCCTATGACCGGCTGGTCATTTCACCGGGTATCGATTTCCGCGACGACAGTGTGCCGGGCTGGTCGGTGGCTGCGCAAAACCGCATGCCGCACGCCTATAAGGCGGGCAGCCAGTCGGAGCTGCTGAAAGCGCAGGTCGAGAACATGCGCGAAGGCGGCACCTATTGCATGGTCGCGCCCCCCAACCCCTACCGCTGCCCCCCTGGCCCGTATGAACGGATTTCGATGGTCGCGCATGTGCTGTCGCAGCGCAATCCGACAGCGAAAATCCTGATTGTGGACCCGAAAGAGAATTTCTCGAAACAAGGTCTGTTTGAAGATGGCTGGGCGCGGCACTATCCGGGCATGATCGAACGTGTCGGCCCCGATTTTGGCGGTGACATTGTGTCAGTCGATCCCGAAGCGATGACCGTGTCCATTGATGGCGTGGTGGAGAATGTTGATGTGTGCAATGTCATTCCGGGCCAGAAGGCCGGACGCATTGCCGAACTGGCCGGAATAACCGACGATAGTGGCTGGGCACCTGCCGTTCCCGCCAACATGAAAAGCCGGATGGATGACAAGGTCTATATCCTTGGCGATGCATCTGCGCAGGGCGACATGCCGAAATCCGGTTTCTCGGCCAATAGTCAGGCGAAGGTTGCGGCGAATTCCATCCGGCATGAACTGACCGATGCGCGCCTGTTCCCCGCACGCTATGCCAATACCTGCTGGTCGCTGATTGCGACGGATGACGGGGTAAAGGTTGGCGCGTCCTATGAGGCGACCGACGAGAAGATCGCCAGCGTCGAGGGGTTCATCAGTCAGGTCGGCGAGGATGCAGAGCTGCGCCAGCAAACCTATGAAGAAAGCATTGGCTGGTATAACGGCATCGTGGCCGACATGTTCACCTGAACAAGATCAAGCAGCGGGGCGGGGTTTGTGCCGCCCGCGCAAGCAACACCACGGCCCTGTCAGTGCACGCTGACAGGGTCGTAATCATTCTGACGCGCCATGACAAAGGCCAGTGTGCGGTCTGTTACAACCGCCATCTGTTCCCCTTCTTCATGGTGAATGGCATAGAGCTGCGCCACATTCGGCAGCTGCGCGCGAATTTCTTCGGGCAGATCACTGGCCTTGATGGGGCGGACATAGACGATCGGCCGCTCTGATTTGTTTACAGGATAGGTTTTATCCATGGATTAGTCCTTTCCCTCAGGCACGATTGATGGTGATGGTTTGCACGCTGTCTTCGGGTTCCTGACGGCTCAGGTCGATATGCAACAGGCCGTTTTCCAGACATGCCTGCGCGACATCCACACCTTCCGCCAGCGCAAAGACACGCTGGAACTGGCGCGCGGCTATGCCACGATGCAGGAAAACGCGGTCATCCTTGCCATCATCTTGTTGTTGCCCGCGCACCATAAGCTGGCGCTTTTCCACGGTGATGGACAAATCCTGCTCACGAAAACCGGCAAGGGCAAGCGTGATGCGAAAGCTGTTCTTGCCAGTCACTTCTATATTGAACGGCGGATAGCCGTCTGCACCTGTCCGCGCGGTGCGTTCGACAAGGCGTTCAAGTTGGTCGAACCCCAATAGAAGGGGGTGCGACGGAAAAGTCAGTTTGCTCATCAGCGCGGCCCTTTCAAAAGCGACATTGCTGCAGGCCCCGTTCCGGCAGCCCGTATCCCTAATATGGGGCGCTTGTTGAAAATCGCAAGTCGCGCATACCGTGCAAAGTTGGGCCGTCATTTGCACTATTACTTTTGCGAACCGGAATTTCCGGCTATTATGGGCGCAGGTTACACAAAGATGACGGTCAAAAATGAATTCTCCTCAGGAACTGGATCATGAAGGCGTGCTGCGCGTCAAACTGGAAGTGCTGCGTCAGAAACACCGTGATCTGGACGAAGCGATTGCCGCCTTGCAGGAGCAGGGCGCATTGCAGCAACTGACCATCCAGCGCCTGAAGAAGGAAAAACTGCGCCTGAAGGACCAGATTTCCCGCATCGAGGACGAACTGACCCCCGATATCATTGCGTGATGGAATTGCGCCCGCGCAGACCATCGCTATAGTGCGCGTAAATACTAATCCGGGGGCAATATGACGGATATCAAGGTTGGAATCATCATGGGCAGCCAGTCCGACTGGCCGACCATGCGCGAGGCTGCGACTGTGCTGGATGATCTGGGTATCGCCTATGAGGCGCGAATCGTGTCCGCACATCGCACGCCGGACCGGCTTTGGGATTACGGGCGCGGTGCGGTGGCGCGCGGGTTGCAGGTGATTATCGCTGGTGCGGGGGGGGCTGCACATCTGCCCGGCATGATGGCGTCGAAAACGCGGGTGCCCGTGATTGGCGTGCCGGTCCAGACCCGCGCCCTGTCGGGGGTGGACAGCCTGTATTCAATTTTGCAAATGCCGCGCGGCTTTCCTGTCGCGACAATGGCCATCGGGGCGGCCGGTGCCGCGAATGCAGGTCTTATGGCCGCTGGTATTCTGGCCTTGAATGATGCGGCGATTGCCGAACGTCTGGACAAATGGCGCGACGATCTTTCGGCCTCTATCCCGCAGGAGCCTAGCGATGACTGAAACCTTGGGCGCGGGCAGCACCATCGGAATTCTGGGCGGCGGGCAGTTGGGACGCATGCTGTCGGTTGCGGCGGCACGGTTGGGGTATCGTTGCCACATCTATGATCCGGCCCCCCTGCCACCTGCGGGCCATGTCGCCGAGAAGGTGGTCACCGCCGCATGGGATGATCTGCGCGCGTTGCAGCAGTTTGCCGCATCTGTCGATGTGATTACCTTCGAGTTCGAGAATATTCCCGCAGCCACGCTGGACCTGCTGGAACCGGTATGCCCCATCCGTCCGGGCAGGCAGGCGCTGGCCGTGTCGCAAGACAGGCTGACCGAAAAGGATTTTCTGCGCGATCTGGGGTTACAGACTGCCCCTTATGCGGCGGTGGATACTGCCGATGAACTGGATGCCGCGTTGCTGGATATTGGCACGCCGTCCATTCTGAAAACCCGCCGTCTGGGATATGACGGCAAGGGGCAGGCGCGGTTGCAGGGCGCGCAGGATGCCGCTGCCGCATGGGACGCGATGCAGGGCGCGCCCGCAATTCTGGAAGGGTTTGTCACCTTCAGTCACGAAGTGTCGGTGATCGCCGCGCGGGGGCTGTCGGGCGAAGTGGCGGCCTATGACCCCGGTGAAAACCTGCACCGCGACGGCATTTTGCGCGAAACCCGTGTGCCCGCCCGCCTGACCGCCGCACAGCGCAGCGATGCGGTGCTGATGGCCGCCAGAATATTGAATGCGTTGGACTATGTCGGCGTGCTGGGTGTGGAATTATTCGTCACCGCGCAGGGGCTGGTCGTCAATGAGATCGCGCCGCGTGTGCATAATTCGGGCCATTGGACGCAGAATGGCTGCGCGGTGGACCAGTTTGAACAGCATATCCGTGCGGTTGTCGGCCTGCCCTTGGGCGATGGGGGCCGATATGCGGATGTGGTCATGGAAAACCTGATCGGGGATGACATGGACCGCGTGCCGGACCTGATGAAAGCGCGCGATGTGGCGCTGCACCTGTATGGCAAACCCGAACGCCGCGCAGGGCGGAAAATGGGCCATGTAAACCACATCCAGCGCCCCAAGTCCTGAGCGCGAATCTAGTCAGTGCCCTTGGGCTGCGTGCCGGTCAGATTGCGCAGCATCTCGGGGTTCACCCAGCGGCTTAGCGTGTCTGAATCAGGGATATGCTGCAAGACATTGCGATCCAGCAGGGACTGGAACGCCCCCGGTTCCGTGAATGTGCCCAAGGGTGTCGGGGTGGCCAGATACCGCAGCGCGTCCGGCAGTGTCATGTCATGGTCAAACCGGCCATCTTCCAGAAACTCCAGCGTATGGGCAATAACCAGCGGGTTGTTCATGATGAAGGTGTGGGTGGCTGATATCACGATATGGTCGCGCATTCCGTCCAGACGCGTGCTCTCAACCGATACCTTGCCATCATCTGCCCCGTCGATCAGCGCTGACAGGAACGGGTTCAAAGAGACATCGCCTGCAATGATGCCCAGATCGTAATCAGGGAATGCGGGCAGGGTCTGCGGTGTCGCGTCATCATGTGTGCCAAGCTCAAGCCCCGCAGGGCCGTTCATCCACGAAAACGCCTCAATATCCGAGAAGTAATCCACCAGTTCCGAGCCGTGATTGGGTGGCGCGAGCATGACAACACGGCCCATCCGGTCAGGTCGTTCGCGTGCCAGCCAGCCGCGCGCCAGAATGCCGCCCATGGAATGGGTGACGAAATGGACCGGCCCGGCGTCGCAATCCTGAACCGCGGTGCCGACATGGGCCAGCAAATCCTTGATCGGGGCTGCTGTTGACGGGTAGCCGTGGTTTACCGTCTGGTACCCGTGCAGTTCCAGCGCTTCTTCCATGACAGCCATGGAATATTCGCTGCGCGCAAGGCCATGCAACAGGACCACACATTCCGCGATGGCGGGTGCTGGCAGAAGCAGGAATGCAAAGACATATTTCTTCATTCCGACAATATAGGCAGGGCGATGGCGCTGCACCAGTGCCGGATGGCGTTGATGACGCAACTGCGACCCGGCGTCATGACCGGGCCGCGATACGGGGGCTTACTCCTGTCCGGCCAGATATTTTTCGGCATCCAGCGCCGCCATGCACCCCATGCCCGCGCTGGTCACGGCCTGACGATAGGTGTGGTCCGTCAGATCACCTGCGGCGAAGACGCCGGGAATGGATGTGCGCGTGCTGCCGGGGTCGACCCAGACATAGCCGCCTTCCTGCATTTTCAGCTGGTCCTTCACCAACTCGCTTGCGGGGCTGTGTCCGATGGCGATGAACACGCCTGCACAGGCAATATCCTGCGTGGTGCCGGTGGCCACATGGCGCAGGCGCACCCCTTCGACACCCGGTGCTGCCGCATCGCCCAGAACCTCGTCCAGATTGTGATCCCACAGAACCTGAATCTTGGGATGGTTCAACAAACGGTGTTGCAGGATCTTTTCAGCGCGCAAGCTGTCACGGCGGTGCACCAAGGTGACCTTGGATGCGAAATTCGTAAGGAACAGCGCTTCCTCGACCGCAGTGTTCCCGCCCCCGATTACCACGACATCCTTGCCGCGATAGAAGAACCCGTCGCAGGTCGCGCAGGCAGAAACGCCCATGCCCTTGTATTTTTCTTCCGAAGGCAGGCCCAGCCAGCGCGCCTGTGCACCCGTGGCCAGAACCACAGCATCAGCGGTATAGGTGGTGCCGGTGTCGCCGGTGGCGGTAAAGGGGCGTTTGGACAGATCAAGCGTGGAAATATGGTCCGAGATGATCTCGGTGCCCATCTCGCGCGCATGCGCTTCCATGCGCACCATCAGGTCCGGCCCTGTCACCATGGAATCGCCGGGCCAGTTTTCGACCTCGGTGGTGATGGTCAACTGCCCGCCGGGCTGGATGCCTTGCACCAGAACAGGTTCCAGCATGGCACGCGCGCCATACACCGCAGCCGTGTAGCCCGCTGGTCCGGAGCCGATGATCAGAAGCCGTGTGTGGCGGGTGTCAGTCATGGTGATGTCCTTGTCACTGTATTTCACGGGCAATGTAGGCATGTGGCCCGCCAACACAAGGGGGCAATGGGCTGGGCATTTGCCGGCGTGTTCCTGCCAACAATTTATTGCGCAACTTTGAAATATTATTGCGCGTGCGGGCGCTTCGGCATACATAAGGCGCAAATATCAAGGAGTTTTCGCATGTCAGGCAGCAAGCTTGATCCCATTGACCGCAAGATACTGGCTGAATTGCAGGCAGATGGCCGCATGACGAATGTCGAGCTGGCCAAGCGTGTCGGAATATCCGCGCCGCCATGCTTGCGGCGTGTGCGAACGTTGGAAGAGGCAGGCTACATCCGCGGCTATCATGCGCAGGTGAATGCGCGTGATCTGGGCTTCGAGGTGCAGGTTTTCGCCATGGTCGGGCTGAATTCGCAAGCCGAGGCCGACCTGTCGCGTTTCGAGCAACGCTGCCGTGAGTGGCCGTTTGTGCGCGAATGCCACATGCTGAACGGCGAGATCGACTTTATCCTGAAATGCGTGGCCCCTGATCTGTCCAGTTTCCAAAGTTTTCTGACAGAAGACCTGCTGGCTGCCGACAACGTGGCCACGGTCAAGACATCGCTGGTGATCCGCTGCGCGAAGGCCGAACCGGGCGTGCCGTTTGATGTGCTGGAAGCGCGGGCGGTTGATCTGGGCTAGAGCATGTTGCCCAAAAGTGGGAACCGGTTTTGCGCAACACGCTCTAGGCATTGCCAGAAGGTGCGGGACAAGGCCGCAGGTGGCCCACACCATCGGCGGGCCGTCCCGCGGCCTGCCGATTGCGCTGATGGGGCTTCCGGCCTTGAAAGTCGGAGTATGCCGCCTGCATAAAGTGAACTTCACCAACGCCGGATCGGCAGACCCCGGCCCACCAATGGCGCGGGCTTTATCCAAGTGCGAAGGTTGACTTCGGCCATAAATGGCGGCCCCATAACAGTTTAACGTGTTATTTCTTCCACCTGCACGAACATGTTTTTCCATGCACGGTCAATCAGCTCCGGTGACATGTGACGCGGTTTGCCTTCAAAATCGCAAATATTGATCATCTGGTCGATCAGGAAGACCGGCTGGTAATTCGCATAAACATTGTTGATTGTCGGGTATTTTTTCTGGATCATATAAATGATCGCATCCTCATCCAGCGGCACCCTGCGTTTCTTAGCGACCATCGCAAAAATTTTCAGGAAATCGGCCTGACTGGGACCATCAATCTTGACCTTGTAAAAAATGCGCCGCAGCGCCGCCTGATCGAATATTTCATTCGGGTGAAAGTTGGTCGAAAAAATCACCAGTGTATCGAAGGGGACGATGAATTTTTCCCCCGAGGCCAGCGCCAGAATGTCGTAATTCATTTCCATGGGCACGATCCAGCGGTTGATAATCGCCTGTGGCGGCTCCTCCTGCCGGCCCAGATCGTCGATGATGAACACCCCCCCCATTGCCTTGAATTGCAGCGGCGCCTGATAGGTCCGGGTGGTGGGGTTATAGTTCAGGTCCAGCATCGACAGTGTCAGTTCGCCGCCGGTAATGACCGTCGGGCGCTCGCAATACACATACCGGTTGTCAAAACGGTTGCCGCTTTGGCGCAGCAGCGACGGGTTGTCGTCAGAGGTTTTGACCAGCTTATGCACGATCGGGTCATAAACGCTGATCACCTGACCTGCCGTTTCAATGGCGCGGGGAACATAAATGCAATCCCCCATCGCCGCACGAATTCCGTTCGAGATTGACGACTTTCCGTTTCCCGGTGGCCCATACATCAGGATGGAACGCCCAGAACTGACAGCAGGGCCAAGGTCGTCCATAAGCGTGGGCGGCAGGATCAGGTCACCCATCGCGATTTTCAGTTCACGCCGCGTGATCTTGATATTCCGAATGGACTGGCGTTGCAGCTGTTCGCGGTAACTGTCCAGCGGCACGGGCATTGGTCCGTAATATTCCGACTGTGACAGCGCATACATCGCGCGTGCCTTGCCTGCCTCGGTCAATTCGAACGCGGCTTCGGTGCCGTCATCCCCGGCCTTGGTGCTGCGCGCTTCCAGCAGGCGTTCTGCGCGCACCAGATCGACCAGTTCGATTGTTTGCGGAATAGGCAGGCATATCTGGCGCGCAATATCCGTTATCCGCGACAGGGACATGCGATAGATCGTCTTGATCAGAATATCGCGCATCAGCACTGTATTCAGGCCGGTGGCACCAAGGGAGCGCAATGTCTGCGGCGGCTGGATCTGTGATGTAGGACTATTCATGCACAATACTCTGGTCGGGGGGCAATGATGGCAGGCAAGCCCTGATGACGTTCTAGCTTACCGAACCGTTTCCAAGGAATGCCGCAAGCGCGATATAGAACAGCAATGCCGGCCCCAAGGCCAGCCCCAATGGAAATTCCCTGCGATGCCAGCTTTCCCATTCTGGCAGGAAGCGCAATGCAACGGGTGTGCTGCGCAAAATGCGATGCGCGACAAAGCTGATGATGATGACCACACCTAACAAGGGCAGGAACAGGCTTAAATCCCCCAGCGCAATGAACGGGGCCATGGCGGCTGCAAATTTTGCATCGCCCGCACCCAGCAACCCCACGGAACTTAACACGAAACCCACGCCCAGAACGGCCGCGAAATTTGCCCAGCCCCACGCCCAGCTATTCAGGGGCAGCGCAATAAGCCCGATGACCAGATAGATGCCGATAAGGGCCAGAACAGCCTTGTTGTGGATTTTCATCCATTTCATGTCACTCCAGGCGACCCACAGGCTGATGGGGGCGATGAATGGCAGGAACCACAGTGCCGCAGAACTGCTTAGCATCATCAGCCGCGCCCTCCGCCTTCGAGGGCGCGAAGCGCGCGCACGGCTTCGTCGAAATGCTGCGGATGGGTCTCAATGGCCTCGCTCAGCATGGTGCGGCCGACATTGGTATCGCCCTTGCGGATGGCGGCGATTGCCATCGTATGCAGCAGCATTGCGCGTTCCTGCTGACTCATGCGGACAAGCGGCAGGCTGTAATTGCCCTGTGCGGCACGCGCCAGCGCCATGTTGTTTTTGGCCGTAAACATGTCCGGATCATGTTGCAGGGCCTGACTAAACAGCGCCTCCGCGTCACGCGGTGCACCGCGCGTCAGCTTGGAATACCCCCAGTTGTTCAACACGCTTGCCGGTCTGGTGGTCATGCCCGCTGCCGTTTCATAGAAATGATCGGCCTTGTTCCAGTCCTGCTTGCTGTCGGCGATAATCGCTTCCAGCCGGTAGCGGTCAAAACTCTCATGTGTCGGGGGGATGGCATTCAACGTCTGTTCGGCGTCGGCCCAGCGATTGGCACGAATAAGCGCATCGGCCAGCATGACGCGGTCATCATTGGTGGCGTCTGCATGCGCTGTTACGGTTCGCCACACTGGCACCGCGTCGGAAACGCGTCCGGCACGCACAAGCGATCGTGCCAGACCGCGCTGGTTGCCCAGATGTGCGGGGTCACGTTCAACTTGCGTGGTAAAATAGGAAACCGCTTCTTCGGGGTTTCCGGCAGCAAGCATCAGGTCGGCCATATTCTGGTTGTCGACATCGATCACGCTGTCAATCGCACGGGAAACTGATGCCTGCTTGCTGTCTTCGCATGCAGATACAAAAAAGACACTGCCTGCCAGCAGCGCAATCAATCCGGGGTGGCGCATTTTTGCGTCCTCACTGCTCTTATAGTGGCGCAGACAGCAGCAAGAACCTGCCACTCCCGCGCCGCATCAGCGAAAGCTGATGTGCCTCGGAGTCATCATAGCCTGTTTCGGCGGTCTTTTCGATGGCTAAACGCAAGTTATCGCGGATTTCACGCGAGTGCCCGCTGTCAAAGGCGAAAGCGTTGCGAAAATGCAATTGCGCTTCGCCCCAGCGGTTTTGTTCTGCAAGGGCAACACCCAGATTGTTATGCGCAGGCACGAATTGCTGGTCCAGTTCCAGTGCGCGCCGCAATATCTGTTCGGCTTGCTGCACGCGCCCCAATCGCAAATTGGCCGAACCGATGGCAGACAGCGCATCGACCGATGTGCCTTGTTCGGCCATGGACCGGTAATAGGCGCGCAATGCCAGTTCAAATTCGCCCGCGGCCATCAGCCTGTGCCCGACGATCAGACCGTCCACGGCTTCGGCTATGTCGTTACGGCTGGCCTGCGGTCCCATCTGATCCGGTCCCATGCCAAGATCGACAGCGCCATTTTGCGGGGCAGGGGCACAGGCCGCAACCAGCCCGGACAGGCAAAGGCAGGCAACAAGAACAGATCGCGGCATCAATTCCCCATAATGGCGGCCGGGTTAAGTTCTGTCATCACACCAACAACAGACGGGCCGATCAGAATGATCAGCAATGGCGGCACCGTGAACATCATTGTGCCCAATGTCATCTTGGTCGGCAAGAGGTTGGCTTTTTCTTCGGCGCGCATAATGCGCTTGTCCCGCATTTCGGCGGCAAACACGCGCAAGGCCTGGGTGATGGATGTGCCATAGGTTGCCGCCTGCACGATAACCGTGACAAAGGATGTGATGTCGGGCAGATCCACACGCTTGGCCATTTCGCGCAACACCTCGCCGCGTTCACGACCGGCGCGCACCTGATCGCTAACAGTTGTCAGTTCCTCGCTCAGGGCGGGGTATGCGGGCCGGATTTCCTTGGCGACGCGCTGCATGGATTGGTCCAGCGATTGTCCCGCCTCGACGCAGATCAGCAACATGTCCAACGCATCGGGGAACCCTGCCATGATTTCTTCCTGACGGGCTGCGGCACGTTGTTCCACCCAACGGCGCGGCAGGAAATACCCGATCAGCATGGGCGCCACCATGACCGCCGCCAGAACCGCAGTTCCGTCCAGTTTGCCCGGTAGGATAACAAAAACCAGCAACAGCGACAGTGTGATACCGCCAATGGCCAGCAGGAACTGCACAGCGTGCATGTCGCGCACGGCGTTTTTGCTGTGATAGCCTGCCAGCACCATTTTCTTGCGCGCCTCGGACAGTTCCTTTTCGTCCGTGGGTTCCAGAAACTTGGCGTATTTGCGCAATGCCGCCAGATCAAGGCCCGTGCTGGCGCGGCGCAATGCCTGTGCGTCGGATTTGGATGCGCGCGCGCGTGATGCGGTTTCGCTGAATTTCGCCATAGGGTCCGGACGCGCATTGACGACAAAGGCCAGCCCGGCAACCGCGATCAGTGCCAGACCACCCAGTCCGGCCAGAATGATCATTCCGAATGCACCCTGAAACATGTCCAACACCTTATGCCTGTCCTTGTTAAATCCGCCCGCACCGCAGCAGGGGCGACGCTACACTTTGATATTTGTCATCTTGCGCATGTATAGAATATTCACGACCAGAAAGACGCAGACGACAATGGCCAGCGGAATATACATCGGGGTCTCTTTCACACTGTCATAATAGTCGGGCTTGATGCCCTGAATCATGACCATCGCGCCAATTGGAAACGCTGACAGGAACATGCCTGACCATTTTGCCTCGGCAGTGATGGCCTTGACGCGGCGGAACAATTTGAACCGCGCGCGAATGACCCGCGACAACCCCTCAAGGATCTCGGCCAGGTTGCCGCCGGATTTTTGTTGGATGGACACAGAGACCGCCAGAAAGCGCAAATCCTGCATGTCGACACGCTCGCCAAACTCTGCGATCGCCTCGCCAGCGTCACGGCCATAAGCGACCTCGTCGGCGATCAAGCCCAGTTCGGTGCCAAGCGGGTCTGCGATTTCTTCTGATGCGATGTTCAGCGCCGCGCCAAAAGGGTGCCCGACACGCAAGCTGCGCACAATCAGTTCGATGGCTTCGGGCAGTTGTTCCTCGATGGCGGCAACACGCTTCTTGGCCTTGCTGGCCAGCCAGAAATAGACCCCGCCAAATCCGAATGCCGCCGAAAGGGCGACCCGCAGGCCTGTGCCCGATGCCGTGCTTAATGTCAGCATGATGAGGCTGAAGGCGGACAAGCCGCACATCAACAAGATCAGCTGCATCGGAGAGAAGGCGACATTCGCCTTGCGGGCATGCGATTCCAGCAAACCATATAGCGGCAGTGCCGATACCCCGCGCCCGTGCGCCCCGCGTTCCTTGCGCAGATGTTCCAGCACTTCTTTTTTGGTCTGGCCTTGCTCCATCAGGTCAAGGCGCCGGTTCATTGTTTTGGCATGTTCGATACTTTTGCCAAAGGTCAGCAGGTAGACGCCCTGCACAACCAGAACCACGGCGCCAAATATCGCCAGATATACCAGAAGGCCGAATGACTCTGACATGTGTTACCTCGGTCCTGTGGGTTCATAAAGTGTTGCTGGCAGTTCATACCCCCAGCGCGCGAACCGGTCCGCGAAATGCGATCGAATGCCTGTTGCCGTGAAATGCCCGACGATCTTGCCACCCGGTTCCAGCCCTGTGCGTTCAAACCGGAAGATTTCCTGCATGGTGATGATTTCCCCCTCCATGCCGGTGATCTCGGTGATCGACATCATTCGGCGCGACCCGTCCTGCAGGCGCGACACCTGCACGATCAGGTTCACCGCCGAGCCGATCTGGCTGCGCACCGCGCGCAACGGCATTTCCAGCCCCGCCATCGCAACCATGTTTTCCAGCCGGCTGATGCCGTCGCGGGCATTGTTGGCGTGAATTGTCGTCATTGACCCGTCATGGCCGGTATTCATGGCCTGCAACATGTCGATGACTTCCTCGCCGCGGGTTTCGCCCACGATAATGCGGTCGGGGCGCATACGCAGGGCGTTGCGCAAACAGTCGCGCTGGGTCACGGCACCTTTGCCTTCCATATTGGCGGGGCGGCTTTCCATACGGCCGACATGAATTTGCTGTAGTTGCAATTCTGCCGTATCCTCGATCGTCAGAACGCGTTCCTCGTTCCCGATGAAGCCGGACAGGGCGTTCAGGGTTGTGGTTTTGCCCGACCCTGTTCCCCCCGACACAATGACATTCAGGCGCGTGGCAACAGCGGCTTCCAGATACAGCGCCATTTCGGGCGAGAATGCGCCAAAATCGACCAGATCCTGAACGCCCAGCTTTTCTTTCTTGAACTTCCGGATCGAGACAAGCGCCCCGTCCACGGCAACCGGCGACACCATCGCGTTAAAGCGTGATCCATCTGCCAGCCGTGCATCGACATAGGGGTTGGATTCGTCCACACGACGCCCTACGGCCGAAACAATCTTGTCGATAATCCGCATCAGGTGGCGGTCATCGCGGAATGTCACATCGCTAAGTTCCAGCTTGCCAGCGCGTTCGATGAAAATCTGTTTCGGGCCGTTCACCAGAATATCGTTGATGGAATCGTCATTTAGCAACGGTTCCAGCGGGCCAAGACCCATAACCTCGAAATACAGGTCATGGTTCAGCATCATCCGTTCGTCATGGTTCAGGACCACATCGAATTCTGACAGCGCCTCGGCGACGATTGCGCTGATTTCAGTGCGCACTTCCGCTTCGCTGGCCTTTTCCAGCGCAGCAAGGTTCAGGTCTTCCAGCAAACGCTTGTGCAGGTCGCTTTTGATTGTGTTTATCCGCAGCTTGCGTTGCGCCAGTTTGTCCGATGCGTCGGGGCGCGCGGCCTGTCGCGCGGTGTCACGTCTGGGTACGACAGGGGCCTCGGCTGGGGCAGCCGCAGGGGCGGCAGGCTTGGGCGCCACTTGTGGCGGGGTGGCCGATACCGGCTTTGAGGTGGTGTCTTTGCGATACCGTGCAAACATGGTTACAGCCCCTATTATTCTGCTGCGATTTTCGCGGTGTTTCTGGCCTCGGAAATTGATTGGGCCAGCTTGCGTATTTCTTTTCCGGCGGGGTTCTTGGCGGCGAACTCCCCCAAGGGCAGTCCGTGATCATTCGCGTCGCGCACCTGCGCGCCACCGTCGGGAATGAAGGTTGTGAAGGAAATTCCCAGACTTTCCGCCATGCGCTTGGCACGCGAACGCCCGCCAAGATCGGTGAAACGCGGCGCGCGGTTCAAAACGAAATGGAAACGGTCCATGGACAGCCCGTCCGCCTTTAGCGCGCGGATCAGCCGCAGCGTGTTCTGGGCGCTGCGCATGTCCAGTTCCATGATTGCGAAATACTGCTCGGACGCGCTCAGGACAGTTTCGGTCCAATGAACGATTGTTCTGGGCATATCGATTACGACGATGTCGAAACTGTCGCTCGCAATGCTGATGACACGCTCAATCTCATCGGGCGACAGCAAGTCCAGCGGCAGCATGTCCGACGGCGCGGTCAGCACATGCAGCTTTTCCTGAAACCGTTGCAGCGCCGAGAAGAAGGAATCGCGGTCCATCGTGCTGGTTTGCGACAGCATTTCATAAACTTTTTCAGTGCGCGGCAGGTCCAGATAGGTCGAGACTGTCCCGGATTGGAAGTCCAGATCAAGGATGCAGACCGACAGATCGGATTTGTCCTTCGTCTGCATCAGTTCCCACGCCAGGTTCACGGCAAATGTCGTGGCACCCGCACCACCTGCAAGCGATTGAACCGCGAAAATCGTGCCGTTCCGACCGCTGGGTGTGGCGGCGGTTTGGACACCAGCCGCAGTCTGGGCGGCTTTGCGAAGGCGCTCTATCGCGTCCTTCAGGGCATTTTCCGGCAGCGGGTAGGGCACGAAATCATCGGCACCGGCGCGCAGCATCTGGTGCAGCAAAATTGGCGAGAGCGACTCGGCGATCAGCAGGACCCGAATGGATTTTGCCGTCGCGCGTTCGATGATCAGCCGCACAAGATTTGTCTGTGCGCTGTCCTCATCATCCAGCGCAATCGCCAGAAGTTCCAGTTCAGACGCATCGGGATCGTCCAGAAATGACACGGTTTCGATAAAGGTCAGTTCGCCCCATGTGTCGGCGTAGATTGCCTCCATGTCTTCGATCAGAAGATCGAAGTTGCGCACGTCCCGACATACTGTGCAGGCCCTGATTTTTGGTTCTCCGCTCGCGCTACCCGTCATTCGACCAACCTCAATACAAACAAAAATGCCACGCGGTGGCATTGCCCAAAGGTGTGGTCAGACAGACCTTCCCTTGGATACTGTCCCAAGATTGTCCACAAATCTGGCAAGATTTAGGCCAAACAAATGCAATTGTTCGACAAGTTCGCCCCCAAACGGTGATTTGCGGGCATGATGCGCGACATAAGTGCATGCGCAAGTGTGTCGTTCTTTGGCGGGGGGGGGCGTTGCCGTTGTCACCTGCTGCATATTACAGGTGCAAAGGCGCAGATCTGGCGCAGTTGCGCCAGCAAGGGCCACACCGGCATATCAACCTGACGGTTTAAAGGGAGCTTTCGCCCATGGTTGGCGCGGGGGCCGCACTTGCCACATATTCGCGGTGCAGGATACGCGCATATTCGCCGTTCATGACCGTGGGGTGCCGCCGGATTGCACCGGCGATTTCGGTGACTGTCCTGCGGTTTGCGCGTTCCCGTCCCTGGGTGACAATCAACGGCTGCGATTGTCCGCGCGAAACTGTTGCGATAATGCTGTTGCTTGGCACGCCCTGCTGCATCAGATAGCGGCGCGCGGCATCCGCACGGCGCTGGCCCAGACGCTGGTTGTAAGCCGCGCTGCCGACCAGATCTGTATGTCCGAAAATGCGGAAACGCAGTTCCGGAAACTGTTTCATCCAATGGGCCTGATGGCGCAAAATGCGTTGTGCTTCGCCATCAAGGGTGGCGCTGTCAAAGGCGAAATTCACCATCGCGGGCACTTCCGCCTCGAAGCGGCGGGTCATGATTTCCGCAATGTTGATACGGCCGGTCTGAACCAGTGTGTTGTGCATCGTCGGATTGCCAAATCCGCCCTCATCCAGCCCAATCCCTGCTTCGCGGGCATTGGGGCCATCGCATGCAGCAAGGACAAGACCCGCACCGCCAAGCATGAAAAAACGTCTGTTCATTGCATTCACCCGTTTCATAGTGCCTGGCCAGCGCGGCCGCTTAAGTCAATCAAACACATACCCGTAAGAGCCGCCGAAATCCTGGCGCGCAACCTCGCCCTCGGCCCCGCTGTTGCGCGATGTCAGGCGTCCGCTTAGGAACAGGTCGCGTTCTGATGGCGGGCGCACGCGGTCGGTGGGCAGCATCAGGGCCTCGCCGCGGGTGGGCGTGACAAGATGCGCCGTGATTATGATCACCAGCTCTGTCTGGCGGCGCTCATATCCCGAACTGCGGAACAACGCCCCAAGAACGGGAATATCGGACAACCACGGGATTGAACTGGAATTGGCGCGGAAATCATCTTCCAGAAGGCCCGCGATTGCAAAACTCTCGCCGTCGCGCAATTCAACGGTCGTTTGCGTGGCCCGTGTGCGGAAGGCGCGCGCCGGAATGCCGCCTGCGCCGATACCATCGCCTGACAGGGCCGTGTCGATCGAACTGACCGACGCATTCAGCGACAGGTTGATGACATTGTCATCCAGAACACGCGGTGTGAATTGCAATTCGACCCCGAACGGGCGGTACTGCACGGCGATATTTCCATCGGTTGATGCCACGGGCACCGGCACTTCGCCCCCCGCAAGGAACGACGCTTCCTGCCCCGACAGGGCAGTCAGGTTCGGTTCGGCCAATGTGCGTGCCATGCCCTGTGCCTCCAGCGCTTCCAGAAGCACTTGCGCAGTCAGGCTGCCGCCACCCACGCGAAAGCCCAATGCGCCCTGGCGGCCCGTGGTCGAACCGGGCAGGTCCACACTGCTTGCCGACCCGTCAAGTGCGCCTGTGCCCAGACGCACATTCGGGCCGGAACTGATGCTGGAATTCAGCTGGAAACTGATGCCAAGGTTCTTGCGCACTTCGCGGTTCATTTCCGCGAACCGCACTTTCAGCATGACCTGTTGTGTTCCCCCCACACTCATCAGGTTGGAGACACGTTCAGGCGCGTAGCGCTGCGCCAGCTCCATTGCCGCATCCAGACGCGCGGCAGTGGACACCACGCCCGACAGGACAATCCCGTCATTGGCGGTGCGCACTTCAATACGCTCATTCGGCAGGATCTGGCGCAATCTTTCGCGGAATTCGGCAATATCGGGGGTGACTTGCACATCGACATTGGAAAACAGGCTGCCATCCGCCCCAAGGATTGTCAGGGTGGTGCGCCCCGGCGCCTTGCCCAACACATAGATGGACCGGTCGGAGAGGGTGGAAATATCGGCAATGCCCGGATTCGCGATCGAGAGTTCGGCAAAGGGTGTGTCGGTTTCAACCACGACCGCCCTGTTCATCGGAATACTCAGCGTCGAGGAGGACGCGCCATTCAGCACGCGCAGCGTTTCCGCATACCCGTGCGACGGGACCACAAACGCAATCGCGCTTCCTGCCAGCAGCGCCGCCGCCAATGTCTTGAAATTCATCTGAACCTGCCTCGAACAACTGCCTGTTTATATGCGGGGTTTTCCCCATTTTGCGACAGGATGGCCCAAAAGCGATTTTTTTGCAAGTTTTTCAGTGTCTCACAGCAGGGGATGATGTGAAATTTGCAACTTCTGGCAGGCTAGCGGCTGCATGTGGCGGCGACCGTCCCGTATGTTACCGGATATAGTGTGCGGGCAAGGGGGCAAGAACTGGCTTATGGGGCGGGGCGGCACATGAAAAGGCGCGCGATGGGTCGTCGCGCGCCTGTTTATATGTAGAAAGTCGGAAAACTGTCAGTTGGTGCAGGGGGTTTCAATCAGCACTAGCTGGTTGCCGCGACGGGTGCGCACATGACAGGTGCGTTCTGCCTCAACCGCGACCTGTTCTTCGCGCACGACACCCAGCAGGCGGTCTTGCGTCATTTCGATGGCACCGGAAATGGAATCGTCATTGATGCCGACCAGCGCCAGCGACAGGCGGCCCGAACTTTGCGCCTGCGCCAGTGCCGCGGCTTGTTCCGGCAGCGCCTCAACGGTGACATTGCGTGCAAGTGTGGCTTCCGACCGGCGTTCCATATCGGCGCTTTGGTCCACGGCGATGATGCGCATGCGCGGCTCGATCAGGCTGGTCATATCGCCGGATTCGCGCGTGCGCCCTGTCCAGAACACATCAACATGGTCACCAGGGCGCAAGAAACCCGCAACGCCGCTGGTCTGGTTCACGTCAATGGTAAATGCGCGTTTGCCCGGTGTCAGGTGCGATGTGATGCCCGCTTCCTTGCCCGGTTCGGTCAGTTTGCTGGTCAGCAGCGGTTCGCGCGTGTCCATGGCGCGCAGGACTGTGCGGTGCGGAATGCCATCTGGGAAAATGGCGTCGATATCGGTGAAGCTGCCCACCGGCACGGCATTGGCGGGGAAGGGCGCGGTGATCAGGTCGGCAGGTGTCATGCGTTCGCCATAGCGCAGGTTGCGGCTGGTCAGGTAGACATCGACGGTTTCGATGGTGTTGCCCGCAGGTTGCGCCGCGCGGGCCGCCACCAGTTCGCGTTCCATCTGGCCGACATATTGCTGGGTCTGGTACACGGCAAAGCCCGCAAGCCCAAGCCCTGCCAGAAGAATTGCTGCGAATAAAAGGCGCATAGCGTTGGTCCTTGTTTGGTATTGTACGTATTACGATGCTGCAACTGTTTCTATGTCTGACACTAGCGGCCGAATGTGGCGCAATGATGCTGGGATTCCGGCGGCGCGGGGGCGCAGTCACACGGGAGATTAAGGCCGTGGGGATCGTGTGCCGTTGTCGGTAGGTGGCATGCAACAGTACGTTGCCGCGCATCTGGTGATGCGCGGCAAACAGGAAGTCGGTTTTGATGCTGTCGCGAGTATTATTCGTCGCCGCCGCCTGTTGTGTCGGTGATTTCAATACCGCCCGCGCCGACGGTAGCGCCGCCGATTGCAGTACTGATTGTACCTGCCAGTTCGCTGGTTCCAGTGCGAACCGACGCAATAACTGCAATGCCCAGACCCACGATCGCGGCGGTCAGAACGACCCAATCCACGGTAACAGCACCAGATTCATCAGCGGCGAAGTTTTTGATGTTTGCGAACAGTTTCATAATATATTCTCCAGATTTGAACGTTTACTACTCTGCCTAACCGGTTACTCAGACCATGTTTTGTTCACCGCTTGGCTGAGACTGAATAAGCCAGTGAATCGTGTTCTGATTTGGGCAGAAAAGGTACGATTTTCGTGCGTTCGCTTTTTTTTACGTTTTTTTAATTTTGGGTATCTGGCCGGAAAAACGCTGAATCGTCCTTTGTGGAAATAACGTATAAGTCTGGTATCTGTCTGTTTTTGCTGGGTTCCCTGCCATGTGGAATGGGCTGGATCGAATCCTGATTTCAGGTCATACTGCTGCAAAAAGCTGAAAGAGCAGTTAATCAGATGCAGAAAATCGTGCCGTCGCGCCTGTCCCTGCTTTGGGCTGCGCCCTTGATTCTGGGGGCGGGATTCGCGGTCATGCCCGAGCATGTGTTTGCCGAAGGGGCGGATTTTACGTTCCGGCGTGTGGTTCCCGGGGCAACTGCGGGGCCGCGTATCACGGTGCAGATTGACCCCGAAGAACAGGCGCGCTTCATGGCGGCCCGTCCCAGCCCGCAATCCATTGCGCGTTCCGGCCGTGACGGGCAGGGGCCGGCGGCGGCGCCCGCGTCCAGTCTGGCGTGGTTCTGGGACAGCGTGTCGCCCGCGCTGGAGGATAGTTCGGGGCGGTTCATGGCGGCAATGACCACGTTGAATGCCCCCCCGCAGGGCCGCGATGTGCCCGTGCCGCGGTTGCAGTTCCTGCAAGAATTGGCACAGGCTCACGGGCCGGATATCCTGCGCGCCACGGTCGGCACGAATGTGTCACCCGCCCTCGTGCTGGCGGTCATTGCGGTGGAATCTGCAGGCCGCGTGGATGCGGTCAGCCATGCGGGGGCACAGGGGCTTATGCAGTTGATCCCCGCGACGGCGGCGCGGTTTTCCGTCGCGGATGCGTTTGACAGCGGCCAGAATATTCGTGGGGGCGTGGCCTATCTGAACTGGCTGATGGGCCATTTCGACAATGACATCGTGCTGGCGCTTGCGGGCTATAACGCGGGCGAGGGGGCGGTGCGGCGTAACGGGGGCGTGCCGCCTTTTGCCGAAACCCGCGATTATGTGCCCAAGGTGCTGGCGTCGTGGATGGTTGCGCGCGGCTTGTGCGCAACCTTGCCGGAACTGCCCAGTGACGGCTGCGTGTTCCGGATCGGGCAGGCGGGGTAGGGGTGCGTGTGTTTTGTCGCATGACGGGCACATTCGCACCTGAATGAAGCCCGCGCCTTGGGTGATCCCCCTCAGGCCCGTCGCAGCGCACCCCGCGTCAGTTCACCACCCCGCGTGTGGAGGTCAGGGCGGCCAGAACCGATTGCGGTGTCACAAAGCCAAGCGTGTGCCCGTTTTCGGTGACGGCAAGGCAGGTGGTGCGGGTGTCCATCAGGTCCATTACCTGCCGGATCGGCATATCGGCATCAATGGTCTTGATGGCGGCGGGCGTGTTCGCGCGCGCCAGCGCATCGCGCGCGCGCAACACCTGAAGCGGGTTCATATTGGCGACGAAATCAGCGACATACTGGTTTGCGGGGCGGGAATAGATCTGCGCGGGCGTGCCGCACTGAATGATGCGCCCGCCTTCGAGAATGGCAATGCGGTTGCCCAGCTTGAACGCCTCGTCCAGATCATGGCTGACAAATACAATGCTGCGTTTCAGGCGTTGCTGCAATTCCAGCAGCTCATCTTGCAGTTTCGCGCGGATCAACGGGTCCAGCGCGGAAAACGGTTCATCCATCAGCAGGATCGGCGCATCTGTGGCGAAGGCGCGCGCCAGCCCCACGCGTTGCTGCATGCCCCCGGACAGGGCGCTGACCGGCTGGTCCGCCCATTGCGACAGGCCCACCAGTTCCAGTTGTTCGGCCACCTTCTCGCGCCGCTCACGTCGCCCCACACCGGCCAGTTCCAGCCCGAAGCCCACATTCTCGCGCACACTGCGCCATGGCAGCAGGCCGAATTGCTGGAACACCATCGCAACACTGCGTGTGCGCAACCGCCGCAGAGAGGCGCGGTTCGCCTTCGGCACGCTGACCAGCGCATCGCCATCATGGACCAGCACATCCCCCTGCACAATCGGGTTCAACCCGTTCACGGCGCGCAGCAGGGTCGATTTGCCCGACCCCGACAGGCCCATCAGCACGACAATTTCACCATGTCCCACATCCAGCGTGCAGTCATGCACCCCTAGAACCTGTCCGGTGGCGCGCTTGATGTCATCGCGGCTTTGGCCGGTTTCCATCAGCGGAATCGCCTTGTAGGGGTTGTTTCCGAACACGATCGAGACGTTGCGAAAGCGAATTGCGGGGTCGGTCATGGTTTCACCTCTACGCGCAGCATGCGGTCCAGCATGATCGCGACTGTGACGATAACCGCGCCTGCCTCAAACCCCAGTGACGCATTGACCGTGTTCAAGGCGCGCACAATCGGCACGCCCAGACCGGGGGCACCGACAAGCCCCGCAATCACAACCATGGACAGCGACAGCATGATGGTCTGGTTCAGCCCTGCCATGATCTGCGGAAAGGCATAGGGCAGTTCCACCTTGCGGATGCGCTGGCCGGTGGTCGCGCCGAAGGCGGTGGCGGCCTCGTTCAGGGCGGTGGGCGTGGACCGTATGCCAAGTTCCGTCAGGCGGATTGCGGCAGGCATTGCGAAGATCACTGTTGCGACCAGCCCCGGAACCATACCCAGCCCGAACAGGACCAGCACAGGGATCAGGTAGACGAAGACCGGCAAGGTTTGCATCAGGTCCAGAACCGGCGTCAATACGCGGTAAAAGCGCGGGTGATGGGCGGAATAAATGCCCAAGGGAACCCCCACACCCATGCACACGATACATGACGCCAGCACCAGCGTCAGGGTCTGCATCGTCAGCACCCAATAGCCCTGGTTCAGGGCAAATAATGCACAGGCCGCGACAATCAGAACCGGAACCAGACGCCGTTGCAGCACCCATGTTACGGCACAAAATCCTGCAATCACGGCAAACGGGTGGGGGGATTGCAACATGGTGGCAAGCAGCCCGATCATGCTGCGCAACCCGGCCTCCAACCCGTCAAAGGCCGTGATAAACGTGTCCTGTAGCCAGTCAAAGGCGGCGGCGATGCTGCGCCCGACAGGGATTTTCGCATCGGTGATGGGTTTTGTAAGCATGTCGGACACGCATCTGCTCCTGTTCTGGCAAGTGGCGCCGGCGGCGTGTCCGGCGCGCGCCTGCGGCCCCGGGCATGCTGCCGGGGCCAGCGGGCATTATATCAGTCGTCCAGCGCTGCCAGAACAGCCTCCAGCCCGTCGCCGCCATCACGGGTGGTTACACCGTCCAGCCAAGGGGTCAGCGCATCACGATTGGCCGACAGCCATGTGCGCGCGGCATCTTCGGGCACGGCACCGTCATTCAGGATGGCGCCCATGATCTCGTTTTCCAACTCCAGCGTGAATTCCAGATTGTTCAGGAACTGGCCCAGATTTGGGCATTCCTCGACCAGTCCGGCACGGGTGTTGGTATAGACTTCCGCACCGCCAAAATCGGGGCCGAACCAGTCATCGCCACCGGCCAGATAGGTCAGGTCGAAATTCGCATTCATCGGGTGCGGTTCCCACCCCAGAAAGACAACGGGTTCGCCGCGACGGTCGGCGCGGGCGACTTGCGCCAGCATGCCTTGTTCGGAACTTTCGACAACTTCAAATGCCGACAGGCCAAAGGCATCAGCCTCGATCATGTCAAGGATCAGACGATTGCCGTCATTGCCCGGCTCGATCCCGTAGATGCGGTTTTCCAGCGCGTCGGCCTGTGCGGCAATATCGCCGAAATTCTCAATCCCGAGGGCCGCGCCTGCGGAATTGGTGGCAAGCGTGTATTTTGCCCCCGCAAGGTTGCGGCGCACGGTGTCCACTGTGCCCGCGTCGCGGTAGGTGGCAATGTCTGCCTCCATCGTGGGCATCCAGTTGCCAAGAAACACATCCACATCGCCATTGGCCATGGATGTGTAGGTCACGGGCACAGACAGAACCAGTGTATTTGTTTCATAGCCAAGCGCGTCCAGTATCGTGGTCGCGACAGCCGTTGTGGCGGTGATGTCGGTCCAGCCCACATCGGAAAAGGTGATCTGTTCGCATGTCGCAAATGCAGGGGCGGCAGCAACTGTCGCGGCGGCGGCGAATGTTGTCAGACGTAGGGTCATAGGCATTTCTCCCGGATTTGATTTTTCTTGATTGACCAATCAATAAACAATCAGCTAGTCATCTTGCAACCAAAAACATGTCTTGTTGTTACAGGGATTGACCATGCCGAAGCTTGGAATGGAACCTATCAGGCGGGACGCGCTGATCAAGGCAGCAATTGCCGAGATCGGCGCAACCGGCGCGCTGGAGGTGACGGTCAGCCGTATCGCGCGGCGTGCAGGCATGTCATCGGCGCTTGCGCATCATTATTTCGGATCGAAGGAACAGATGTTTCTGGCGGCCATGCGCCATATTCTGGCGGTTTACGGCGCGGAAATGCGCGGCGCGCTGGCCATGGCCAACAGCCCGCAGCAACGCCTGCAGGCGCTGATCCGTGTGTCCTTCAGCGGCACCAACTTTCGTCGAGACGCTGTGTCGGCATGGTTGAATTTCTATGTGATGGCGCAGCGCAATGCGCAGGCAGCGCGCCTGCTGCGCATTTACCAGCAACGCCTGCGCAGCAATCTGCGCCACGCCCTGCGACCGCTTGCGGGCGACGGCGCGGCGGCGGATCTGGCAGAAGGGGCGGCGGCCATGATTGACGGGGTTTACCTGCGCGAGGCGCTGGGGCCGGGGGAACCGAATGGCGACCGCGCCGAACAACAGGTTACGGGATGGCTGCAAGCCGCTTTGGACAAGAGGGCAAGATGAAATCACAACCGAAAGCCAGCCACTTCATTGCAGGCGAATGGGTCGAGGACACCGCTGGGGCCGCATTCGACAGCATCCACCCCGCCACGGGCGAGGTGATCGCGCGGCTGCATGAAGCCACACCTGACATCATGTCGCGCGCACTGGACGCGGCGCAGGCCGCACAACCCGCATGGGCCGCGCTGGCCCCTGTGGAACGCGGGCGCATCCTGCACCGCGCGGCGATGATCCTGCGCGCGCGCAATCACGACTTATCGGTGCTGGAAACATTGGACACCGGCAAACCGTTGCAGGAAACACTGGTCGCCGATGCCGCATCGGGGGCGGATGCGTTTGAATATTTCGCAGGTTTTGCGCCGACGGTAACCGGCCAGACGATCCCGCTGGGGCGCGACATGGCCTATACCCTGCGCGAGGCGCTGGGCGTTTGCGTGGGCATCGGGGCGTGGAATTATCCCATCCAGATCGCCAGCTGGAAGGCGGCGCCCGCGCTGGCCTTCGGCAATTCGGTCGTGTTCAAACCGTCCGAGATGACGCCGCTAAGTGCGTTGGCCCTGGCCGAAATCCTGCATGAGGCGGGCCTGCCTGCGGGGCTGTTCAATGTTGTGCAAGGGCGCGGTGCGGTGGGGGCGGGGCTTGTTACCGACCCGCGTGTGGCCAAAGTCTCGTTGACGGGATCGGTGCCTACGGGGCGCAAGGTCTATGCCGCGGCAGCCGAAGGCATTCGCGCCGTCACAATGGAACTGGGCGGCAAGTCGCCGCTGATCATTTTTGACGATGCCGATCTGGAAAATGCGGTCAGTGCGGCAATTCTGGCCAATTTCTATTCGGCGGGGCAAATCTGTTCCAACGGAACGCGGGTTTTTGTGCACCACAACATCAAGGCGGCGTTTCTGGACCGGCTGGCCGCGCGCAGCCGCCAGATCAGGCTGGGCGACCCGCTGGACGCGCAGACCCAGATGGGGCCGCTTGTCTCGGACCAGCAAATGCACAAGGTGCTGGGCCATATTGCAGACGGGGTTGCGGCTGGCGCGCGGCTGGTTTGCGGCGGCGCGCGGCATGGAGATGTCGGGTGTTTTGTCCAGCCCACAGTATTCGCCGATGTGCGTGACGAGATGGCGCTTGCGCGCGAAGAAATTTTCGGGCCGGTCATGTCCGTGCTGGATTTCACTGACGAGGACGAGGTGATCACCCGCGCCAATGCGACCGAATACGGGCTGGCAGCAGGCGTGTTCACCCGTGATCTTGCGCGCGCCCACAGGGTTGCGGGCGCGTTGCAGGCGGGCACCGTCTGGGTCAACGCCTATAACCTGACCCCTGTGGAAATGCCCTTCGGGGGCGTCAAGGCCAGCGGTGTGGGGCGCGAGAACGGGCATGCCGCGCTGGAGCATTATACCCGCATAAAATCCGTCTATCTGGGGCTTGGGGATGTCGACGCACCCTATTGACAGGTCAAGCTGGTTTGACCTTGCGGACGCGCACCTTGCGGTGCGCGACACCATTTTTCAGGCGCGCCCATGCGGGCGCGCGCAGGCGCAATCCCGCTGGCGGGGGTAGAGTGACATGAAGGCAGACTATATCATCGTAGGGGCGGGGTCCGGCGGGTCTGCCGTGGCGTATCGATTGGCGCAAGCCGGACATTCGGTCCTGATTGTGGAGGCGGGCGGTAGTGATGTCGGCCCGTTTATCCGCATGCCCGGCGCATTGTCCTATCCCATGAATATGCGCCGCTATGACTGGGGATACATGACAGAGCCCGAGCCGCATCTGGGCGGGCGGACCCTCGCATGTCCGCGCGGGCGCGTGATCGGGGGGTCGTCCAGCATTAACGGCATGGTCTATGTGCGCGGTCATGCGCGGGATTTCGACCATTGGGCCGAGAGCGGCGCAAGTGGCTGGGGCTATGGCAATGTGCTGCCCTATTTCAAGCGTATGGAAAATTGGCACGGGGCGCAGCCGTCCCCATGGCGTGGCACGGACGGGCCGTTACATGTGACGCGCGGCACGCGCGCGAACCCGTTGTTTGACGCCTTCATTCAGGCAGGTGCACAGGCCGGGTATGGCGTCACGGACGATTACAACGGGGCCGCGCAAGAAGGGTTTGCCGCGATGGAGGCAACGATCTGGCAAGGGCAGCGCTGGTCGGCGGCTGACGCCTATTTGCGTCCCGCCCTTGCGATAGGTCACGCAGATCTGGTGCGCGGCGAGGTTGCGCATGTTGTCTTTGATGACACGCAGCGCGCAACCGGTGTGCAGCTGACAGATGGCCGTATCCTGCATGCAAATGCCGAAGTTGTCCTTGCCGCATCAAGCATCAACACGCCGAAATTACTGATGCTGTCAGGGATCGGGCCAGCCGCCCATCTGTCGGCGCATGGCATCGCGATACGGGCCAACCGTCCGGGCGTGGGGCAGAATTTGCAGGACCATCTTGAACTGTATCTGCAATATGCAGCCACGCAGCCGATTACCTTGTATAAATACTGGTCGCTGCTGGGCAAGGCATGGGTCGGGGCCAGATGGCTGTTCACGCGCAAGGGGCCGGGGGCGTCGAACCAGTTCGAATCCTGCGCTTTCATCAGGTCGCGGGCAGGCATAGATTATCCCGATATCCAGTATCATTTCCTGCCCATTGCGGTGCGCTATGACGGCAAGGCCGTCGCCGAGGGCCACGGGTTCCAGACCCATGTCGGCCCGATGCGATCCAAAAGCCGTGGTTGGGTCAAGCTACGCTCGCCTCACGCGCAAGACGCCCCGCGCGTGTGTTTCAATTACATGAGCCATCCGGATGACTGGACGGAGTTTCGCACTTGTATCCGGCTGACGCGCGAAATCATGGGGCAGGCGGCGTTCAAGCCCTTCATGGGCTATGAAATACAGCCCGGTGCGGATATCACTGAGGATGCTCAGCTTGATGCATTCATTCGTGACCATGTTGAAAGCGCGTATCACCCTTGCGGCACAGCCCGAATGGGCAAGGCTGACGACCCCGACGCCGTTGTTGACCCGCAGGGGCGCGTCATCGGGGTGAATGGCCTGCGTGTTGCGGACAGTTCGATATTTCCACGCATTACCAATGGAAACCTGAACGCCCCCTCAATCATGGTCGGCGAGAAGATTGCCGACCATATTCTGGGGCGCCTGCTTCCTGCCGAAAATCTGGCGCCAACCATGGTGCCGGATTGGGCCGAGAGGCAACGCTAGAGCGTGTTGCGCAAAAGTGGGATCCGGTTTTGAGCTTCTCGAACAGGCAAAACCAATAAGTTAGAGCCTGTCGTGCGAATGCGAATGAACGTGACAGGCGCTAGCGTGGTGTTGCGCAGGATTGGTTGCGGGTTTGATGCAGCGCAGCCTAGCGGATTGCCGAGATCTGCGCGCTGGTCACCTGCTGGCCGCCTTCAAGCACCAGTACGACTTGTCCGTTATTGTTGCGCACTTCCGTCACCGGGGAATATTGGACCGCCTTGATACTGGATATCGTGTCATTCCCGCGAAAATCCTCAATCGTGAAGATATATTGCCCATGCGGCAGGGAATCGGGCAAATCCTGCGCGGGGTCAAATACATGGCTGTTTTGTCCGGTGCTGGCCGCAACCCGCGCAAGTTCCCGCCCTTCGATGGTTGAGATAACAAGGTCGCGGCTGGTTGCGCCGGAAATGGCGGGGGCGTGCAGGCGCAGCGGTGCGCCGGAATAGGTGACGGGCGCATCTGTTGCCACTTCCTTGTTCAGCCAGTTTGCCAGATCGGAAAACATCATCTGATCTGCCAGCCTGCCCAGAAGCTGGTTGGTCTGGATCTGCTGTTCGACGCCCGAGAATGTCGCAAGCTGGACGGCAAAATCAGATGCCTCTACAGGATTCAGCGGGTTCTGGTTCTGCATTTGTGTTGTTAGCATGCGCAAGAACATGGCGAAGTCGGACCCGTCGCTGAAGCTGCCCTTGTCCGCGCGCGGGGCGTTTGCGGCTGGCTGTCCATTCACGGCGGCTGTGTCGATGTTAAGCATGAAGATACTCACTTGTTTGCCGAGGCAGGGGGTGCTGCCCGGTGTCGGGATAGGAACCTAATGCATGCTGCGCATATTCGCGTTCGAGCATTCCAGTATAACCTTTCACAGAGCCTTGTTTTCGCCGCATATCCGGCGTCCATGTCCTGGCAACTTGCGATTGAGGGCCGGATGCGCGGCGGTCATTGCGGTCACAGGCGTAAATCCATTCCGGCCCCTTGCGTGCTCAGGATGCCTTGGGGCGGTTCGGTGTTTTGCTCGGGCGCATTTGCTGTGGCGGAATTCGAGATATGCAAATGATGCGCAGCTCCGTTTCCGCCCTGATTGCCCAGATGCAGGTCGACATCCGTAAACCCAAGCGCTGTCAGGTCGGCTGCCAGCAGGTTGAGCGAGCGTTTCAACATGTCCAGCATGTCTGCCCGTCCGGCCAGTATGGAGACCTGCACACTGCCATCCATTGCAAAGATGGAAACCCGCATTTTTCCGCCGGTTCCCTCCAGAATATCCAGTTCAAAAACCGATTTTCCCGTGTCAGCGGCGGTCTGGATCGCCTGCGCAAGACTGGCCGAGAATGCGGCATCGTTTCGCAAAAGTGGCATGGGGGCGCGCGTGATATGATTGCCCGTCCCGTCAGGCGCTGCAATCGGGGGCGTTTCGATCGCTGTGCTTGGCAGTTCGGGCACCGCATTTTCAGGACCCGCATACTGAAGCGCTGCGGCCATTTCATGCGTCCAGCCCGCTGGTGGCGGGCGCATAAGGGCCGCGCCAGTTGGTTGCAACGCCGCATAGCTTTCGGATGGCGCGGGTGTCCTGGCATCCGCTGTGGTGTCACGCAGACCGCGCAGAAGTCCTGAGGAGGGCGGCGTTTTGGGAAGCGCAACGGTGATGTTCACCGGCAGACCGGTTGGCAAATTGGCGGGGCTTGTTCCCCAAGCCGCACCGGTCATGGCGAATTGCCGGTCAGGATCAGGCGCCGCATCCAACAACAAAGGTCCGGTTTCCGTCAGTTCGGATGTGTCGTCATAAAACGCGGTCGCTACCGCTTGGGATTGGCGTGCCCCGGTTTGTTCTGTCGCCGCCACAGAAGGGGTATTTGCGGCCAGAAGCGAAAGTTGCGCTATGTGCGGGTGCTTGGTCTTGCCCGTGCCAGATGTGGCAACGCGCGGGACGTCGCCCTGTGCAGGGGCCGCTGCGTTTATGGTGGCCCCCGCCGGATGACCCGCAGGGGCGGTGTCCCCCGCGTGTTGCGGGGGCGGCGTCGTGTGGGAATGCGGGTTCTGTGGCGCGACAGGTTGGACCAGCTCCGCCCCCCCTGTCCGCGTCGATATATCGGTGTCAACCCCCTCGGGCGGAATATGGTGTGTCGGTGACGCCGCTTCGTTGAATTCATCCGCATCAGGCAGCTTCGCATCAGGCATATCGGGCTGCGCGTGCCCCGTGTCATCATCCTGCTGCGCGTCTGATGCACCGCGATCCGGATATGCGCCCGCCTTTTCCCGCAGGGCGGCAGACTGACCGGCCAGAACGCGCGCGAAATCGGACCCGTGCCCCGACGGTCGCGCTGTGGGCTTCGTATCTGCCTGTCCCGGCACTGCGGGCATGTCGGTGGTCAATCCTGTGATCATCACATCCTCCTGGATGACCCATAATCCGACAAAGTAATTACCGAATCTTTACCAGCAGGCAGGTATTTTGGCGTTCCAACCGCTTGAAAGGGTCATAAACATGTCGGGAATCATGCCGCTACAGGCACCTGTGCCGGTTCACGAAAATCAGATCAGCGCGCGCAATGCCCAGCAGCGTGCGGGCGCTGTCGAGTTTGAAGCGCTTGTTCTTGCAGAGTTTCTGCGCGCAGCCGGTGTGGGAAAACCGACCAGCGGCTTCGAATCAGGGGTCGGGGAAGATCAATTCGCGTCATTTCTGGTCGATGCGCAGGCAAGGGCGATCGCGGCAAACGGCGGAATTGGACTGGCCGAGATGGTTTTGCGCGCTGCGGTCGCACCGGGGGGCAAGGCCGATGTCTGACAAGCTGGTCGCCGACATTCATAAATTGCTGGCGGACGAAAAGCAGGCGTTGCTGCGTGCGGATTTCGACAGCCTTGCAACTTTGGCCGCCCGCAAGGAGGCCGCCATTGCGGAACTGTCCACCACCGGGGTGCGCGATGGCCGCCTGCAGGATTTGCGTGACGCGAATGCGCATAATCAGGCCCTGCTGGCGGCATTGGGGCGGGGTGTGTCAGGGGTGCGCACGATCATCGCGCAACATATTCGCGCAAGAAATACGTCCTGTTATCAGAAGGATGGCTCTCAACAGCCGCTATTGCCATCCTCGGGCAAGCTGGCGCGTCGCGCGTGACGGGCCGTTTACCAGTTTTGCGAATATGCGCCGCAGGGCGCACCGAATCGGCGCCTTGTTCATCCTCTGGTAACTTGCTGGCGGTAGATTGGCGGAAGTTGGCAGAAGACCCGACCGGCGGAAAATCATTTTATCGTCCAAATGCAGAATGCATCAACCCTCACCCCTGACGGGTGACTGAAAATCCATGTGCAAAATGCACAAACTGAAAGGCATAACATGTCAAGCATTCTGAC
Source organism: Roseinatronobacter sp. (assembly GCF_051859525.1). NCBI lineage: Bacteria > Pseudomonadati > Pseudomonadota > Alphaproteobacteria > Rhodobacterales > Paracoccaceae > Roseinatronobacter > Roseinatronobacter sp. Next base: position 41,727 of record NZ_JBHYFM010000026.1, read on the forward strand.
AAATACCGGCGCAATGGTTGCCCTGCAAACAATGCGCGGGATCAACAAGAACATGGCGCAAACCCAAAGCGAAATCTCCACGGGGAAATCGATCAACTCTGCCAAGGATAACGCTGCCGTCTGGGCCATTTCCAAGACCATGCAGGCAGATGTCAAAGGGTTCTCTGCCATTTCCGACAGTCTGGCGCTGGGTCGGTCCACTGTGGCTGTTGCAACACAAGCAGCTGAAACCGTGACCGACCTGCTGACCCAGATGAAAGGGGCAATCGTTTCCGCGCAGGAAGACAATGTCGACCGCGCGAAAATCCAGACGGATATCGTGGCGCTGCGCGAGCAGATCACCTCGATCACGACTGCGGCGCAGTTCAACGGTCTGAACCTGTTGTCGAACCGTGAACAAACTGCAGGGTCGGGAACAGTAAATGTTCTGTCCTCGCTTGATCGCGCGTCTGACGGTTCTGTTGCATCCGCCAATATTGGTGTTGCAAAACAGGATTTGGGAACCAATACGACGGATTGGGGCGCAGGCACTGCGTCGACCGCAGCAACCCTGAACCTTGACGGGTTGGCGGCCGCGACTGCGATCGGTGGCGGTGCGACACCCAACGAGCAATCTCTCGAGGTTCAGAACGTTGTGGCGGGTATGGGTGTTCAGATCAACATCTCTGCCTCTGGCGGTGAAGTCGGGGATGCATTTGATGATGCAAACCGTGCTGTCAGCTATGTCGCACGCGACGGTGACACGCAGGCCGATATGGCAAATGGTCTTGCCAATGCCTTCAATGAACGTGTCGCGGCCGCAATCGAAGCGGGCACGCTGAGTGAGGATACGACGATTGGTGCGACGGTTGCCGTTGACGCAGATGGCGTTGCAACCATAACGTTCACCGGTGAAACCGGTGCGGCTGCTGATACATTCAGCCTCCAGGCGGTGCAAACCGATGGTGTCGAAATCGGTGGCCGTTTGGAAGCCCTGAATGATATCGATGTCAGCACGGCGACCGGTGCACGTTCCGCCCTGTCCGAG
>NZ_JBHYFM010000027.1:0-40788 GCF_051859525.1 Roseinatronobacter sp.
AGCGTGGGCTGGTCGCCCGTATAGCTGTGGATGGTGGTCATGAAACCGCGCGTAATGCCGATTGTGTCGTGCAAGACCTTGACCACAGGGCTAAGGCAGTTGGTGGTGCACGACCCGTTCGAGACGATGCGGTCGGCTGCGGTCAACTGGTCATGGTTCACGCCGTAAACAATGGTTTTGTCCGCGCCGCCGGACGGGGCCGAGACCAGAACCTTGCCCGCGCGCCCCAGATGCACCCTGGCCTTTTCCGCGTCGGTGAAAATGCCGGTGCATTCCAGAACAATGTCAATATCGTCCCAAGGCAGGTTTGCGGGATCACGTTCGGCAGTCACCTTGATGGGACCGCGCCCGACATCGATGCAATCCCCGTCAACGGTGACTTCGGTCGGGAACCGGCCATGCACGGAATCAAAGCGCAGCAGATGCGCGCTGTTTTCAACCGGACCAAGATCGTTGATGGCAACGATTTCCAGATCATCGCGGTTCTGCTCGACCAAGGCGCGCAGCACCAGCCGCCCGATACGGCCAAACCCGTTAATGGCAAGACGTGTGGTCATCGGCCCTTATTCCCCATATTTGAACTGTGGTTTGAAATCCTGTGATTGCGCTAACATGATCGGCACAGGAAAATCAAGCGGCAAGCGGAATAACATGCCGCGTGGTGACGGGGCCTTGGTCCTGTCGTGTCCGTTAGCAGATGGTGCAGCCCTGCGCGCGGGTGGGGCGTTCGGGCGTGTAGCCCGCAGCCATAAGGCCGAACATGCCGCCCTGCACGTCAATGACAGGCACGTCCAGTTGTTGTGCCAGAATGCGCGCCGCGCGGCTGGTGCGGTTTCCCGTCCGGCAGATCAGCGCGACCGGTTGGCCGGATTGTAGATGCGGGCGCAAGGCGGCTAGAAACGCATCAGGGGTGTCAAATGGCAGCAAGACCGCATTGGGCAGAACACCGGTTTCGACCCATTCATGCGGTTGGCGTATATCGACCAGCACCACCGGCGCGTCCTGTAATTGCTGCGCAGAAGGTTGGGCCGTGAACACCTGGCCTGCGGTGGCGGGTGTGGTCAGGCAGGACAGGGCAAGAAGGATCGGGGCAAGAAAGCGCATTCGCAACAACCTTTATGATTTTTTGAATATGTATCAGCGGGTCGTGCAAGATAGAATATGACAGGGCGTCGCATGAAAAAACCCGCCAATTGGCGGGCTTTTGGTCGTGTCTTGTGATGCGCTAGTGGATCAGCCGCCCCATTGCGCCGGCCACATCGGCCATACGGCACGAAAACCCCCATTCATTGTCATACCACGCCAGAACGCGCACCATACGACGCCCCACAACCTTGGTCTGGTCGGGCGCGAAGATCGAGGAATGCGGCGTATGGTTGAAATCGATGGACACTTTCGGTTCTGGATCATAGGCCAGCACGGCCCCCATGGGTCCGTTTGCAGCCTCGCGCATGATGGCGTTGACTTCGTCCGCAGTGACGTCCCGCCCCGCATAGAAGGTCAGATCCACCGCGCTGACATTGGGCGTGGGCACGCGCAGCGCGGTCCCGTCCAGTTTGCCCGCCAGTTCCGGCAGCACCTCGCCCAGCGCCTTGGCGGCGCCGGTGGATGTGGGGATCATGGCCATGGCCGCGGCGCGTGCGCGGTACAGGTCCTTGTGGCGGCGGTCCAGTGTCGGCTGGTCGCCCGTATAGCTGTGCACAGTTGTCATAACACCGGATTCAATGCCGATCGTGTCATTCAGCACCTTGGCCAGCGGGGCCAGACAATTCGTCGTGCAAGACCCGTTGGACACCACCAGCTGGTCGGCGCGCAGGCTGCGGTGGTTGACGCCATAGACGATGGTGGCGTCGGCATTCTTGGCGGGGGCGGATACCAGAACGCGCGACGCCCCGCGCGTCAGGTGGACCGCAGCCTTGTCACGGTCATTGAACTTGCCGGTGCATTCCAGCACGACGTCAACGCCGTCCCAGTCCAGTTCTTCGGGGTTGTATGTGGACATGACCTTGATCGGCCCGCGCCCCAGATCCAGTTTGTCCCCATCCACCCGGATGGTTCCGGGGAAACGGCCATGGACGGAATCGTATTTCAGCAGATGGGCATTGGTCTCGATCGGGCCAGTGGCGTTGATCTTGACCACTTCGACATCGTTGCGCGCGCTTTCGGCGATATGTGCCAATGTGCACCGCCCGATGCGCCCGAATCCGTTGATTCCGATGGTGATTGTCATGCCCATTCTCCGCGCTGTGCTACTATTCTTGGGTATAGCCAGCCGATCAGGGCGAAAAAAGGGTCAAAACCCGTTTGAAACGGGCACGTTAGCGCAATCTTGCAATGATAGGGCTAACGTGTCTGCGCAAATAGGCGCCATGCGGCCGCCTGCGCCCCTTGCGCCGCGTGCCCTGCCGTTGCAAGAAGTAGGGCGGGCATGGCCCCGCATGTGTAACACCGCCATGCAGGAGCAGACAGGTTTGGCCCTTCTCGACAATATCTTGAGTCTGATCGATATGCGGTCCTTTTCCTCGGTCTGGTTCTGGATTGTCGTTGCGTTGTTCTGGTCGGCGGTCACCCATACGGTGCTGGGCGTGTCCTATGACCTGATTGTTCAGGCGCGCAGGAAAGGCGGGCAACCGCTGGCGGATATGCAGGCGCTGGTTGAAATTCATGTGCGGCGCATGCTGGCCATGGTGCGCCATGTCGGGCATTGGATCATGGGCTTTGTGGCGGCGGTGCTGTCGCTGATTTTTGTGCTGGCCTTTGTCTACGGGCTGGAAATGGCGCAAGCCCTGTTCCTGCTGCTTTTGCCGTTGACCATAACGCGGTTGATGGCGCTGCGCCTTGCGTTCCGGATCGAACGCGAGGGGATGCACGCGGAAAAACTGATTCAGGTGCTGTTGCGCCACCGGCTGTGGGTGCAGTTGCTGGGCGTTGTCATCATCTTCATGACAGCGATCTGGGGCATGATGCGTGTGATGACGGCCTCGGTGTTGTCGATATAGGGGCAATGGGCGGATTTCAGGCATTGACACCGGATCAGCGCGGGGTAGGTCAGGCGCGATGACACAGACCTATTCGCAGATCATACTGGGCGGCGCACCCGAAGGGTTTGATGCGCTGTTGCTGGCACGCGAGCTGGAGAAAACCGGCGCGCCCCTGCTGCATGTTGCCCGCGATGACAAACGCGCCGAGGCAATGGCCCGCGCCCTGGCGTTCTTTGCGCCGGAAATCACTGTTTTGCGCTTTCCGGCATGGGATTGCCTGCCTTATGACCGCGTGTCGCCCAATGCCGATGTGTCCAGCGCGCGGATGGCCACGCTGGCGGCGCTGGCGCATGGCGTGCCTGGCCCTTTTGTGGTGTTAAGCACGCTGTCGGCGGCCATGCAGGCCGTGCCTGCGCGCGATATCGTGGCGGGCGCGTCCTTCGTGGCGCAGGTCGGACGGCGCATTGACGAGGGGGCGTTGCGGGGCTGGCTGGTGCGTATGGGGTTCACGCAGGCCCCTACGGTCACCGAACCGGGGGATTATGCCATTCGCGGCGGCATTATCGACATCTACCCCCCCGGCGAGCTTGGCCCCGTGCGGCTGGACATGTTCGGCGATGTGCTGGAGGGGGCGCGCCGGTTCGACCCCGCGACCCAGCGCAGTCTGGAAAAGCTGGATGTGGTGGAATTTGCGCCAGTGTCCGAGATTATTCTGGATGAGGCGGCAATCACGCGGTTCCGGCAGAATTATCGCATAGAATTTGGTGCCGCGGGCAGTGATGACCCGCTGTATGAAGCCGTCAGCGCGGGGCGCAAACATCAGGGGATGGAGCATTGGCTGCCGTTCTTTCATGCCCGTATGGAAACGCTGTTTGACTACCTGCAAGGCGCATCGGTCCTGCTGGATGACCAGATCGAAGCCGCACGCATTACGCGCTGGGACGGTATTGCCGACCAGTATGATGCCCGCCGAGAGGCGATGGCAGACCGCAAGCGTTTGGACACAATCTACAAGCCTTGCCCGCCCGAGCAGTTGTATCTGAATGAAACGGCATGGGTGCAGGCCGTGTCGGGCAGGCGGGTCATCCAGTTGCAACCGACAAAGACCGCACCGGGGCCGGGCGTTCTGGATGCAGGCGGGCGGATGGGGCGCAGTTTTGCCCCCGAACGGCAGGCGGAAGCCAATGTGTTCGATGCGCTGGCCGCCCATATCAATGACCGGCGCGCGCATGGCGATGTGGTGATCGCCAGCCATTCGGATGGCGCGCGCGAACGGTTGTCGGGGCTGCTGGAAGATCATGGCGCGGGGCGTGCGCAGAATATTGCGACAGCGCGCGATATGGGCGCTGCATCGGGGGGCGGGCGGCTGTTTCTGACCGTCTGGCCGCTGGATGCAGGGTTTGAAGCGCCGGGTCTGACGGTGATTTCCGAACAGGATGTATTGGGCGACCGTCTGGTCGGGCGTGCCAAACGGCGCAAGCGCGCCGAGAATTTCCTGACCGAGGCGCAAAGCCTGTCGCCCGGTGATCTGGTTGTGCATGTCGATCATGGCGTGGGGCGCTATACGGGGCTGGAAACCATCAGCGCGATGGGGGCGCCGCATGAATGCATCGCGCTGGAATATGCGGGCGGGGACCGTCTGTTCCTGCCGGTGGAAAATATCGAACTGCTGTCGCGCTATGGCCATGAAGAAGGGCTGCTGGACCGGCTGGGCGGGGGCGCATGGCAGGCCAAGAAGGCGCGGCTGAAGCAGCGCATCCGCGAAATTGCAGACAAGCTGATCCGTATTGCAGCCGAACGCCAGTTGCGCAAAGCCCCCCAGTTCAGCGCGCCTGATGGCATGTGGGACGAATTTCTGGCCCGCTTCCCCTATGCCGAGACGGATGACCAGTTGCGCGCCATCGAAGATGTGATTGATGATTTCGACTCCGGCCGTCCCATGGACCGGCTGGTGGTGGGCGATGTGGGGTTCGGCAAGACCGAAGTCGCCATGCGCGCGGCCTTCATCGCGGCCATGTCCGGTGTGCAGGTTGTCGTCATTGCGCCCACCACGTTGCTGGCACGCCAGCATTACAAGACCTTCGCGGACCGGTTTCGCGGCTTTCCCATCAATGTGCGGCCCCTGTCGCGATTCGTCAGTGCCAAAGATGCCAATGCCACCCGCGAGGGGCTGGCCAAGGGCAGTGTGGATATTTGCATCGGCACCCATGCGCTGCTGGCCAAGGGCGTGAAATTCGCCAATCTGGGCCTGTTGGTGATTGACGAGGAACAGCATTTCGGTGTGACCCACAAGGAACGCCTGAAGGATTTGCGCAGCGATATCCATGTGTTGACACTGACGGCCACGCCCATTCCGCGCACGCTGCAACTGTCGCTGACAGGAGTGCGCGATCTGTCCATCATCCAGACCCCGCCTGTGGACCGGCTGGCCATCCGCACCTATGTCAGCGAATTCGACACTGTGACCCTGCGCGAGGCGTTGTTGCGCGAACATTATCGCGGGGGGCAGTCGTTTTTCGTGGTGCCGCGTATTTCCGACCTGCCGGAAGTTGAAGATTTCCTGCGCACTCAGGTGCCGGAAATCAGCTATGTCACCGCCAATGGCCAGATGGCCGCGGGCGAGCTGGACGAGCGGATGAATGCCTTTTATGATGGCAAATATGATGTTCTGGTCGCGACCAGTATTGTTGAGTCCGGCCTTGATATTCCGCGCGCCAACACGATGATCGTGCACCGCGCCGATATGTTCGGGTTGTCGCAACTGTATCAGATACGCGGACGTGTCGGGCGGGCCAAAACGCGCGCCTATTGTTTCCTGACCACAAAGCCGCGCGCGCCATTGACCCCGCAGGCGCAAAAACGCCTGCGCCTGCTGGCCAGTCTGGACAGTCTTGGGGCGGGGTTCAACCTTGCCAGCCATGACATGGACCTGCGTGGCGCAGGCAATATTCTGGGCGAGGAACAGTCCGGCCATATCAATGAGGTCGGCTATGAATTATACCAGCAAATGCTGGAGGACACGATTGCCAAGATCCGGTCCGGCGAGATTGCGGATGTCTCTGATCTGGACGGGCAATGGGCGCCGCAAATCAATCTGGGCGTGCCGGTGCTGATACCAGAGGACTATGTCCCCGACCTTGATGTGCGCCTTAGCCTGTACCGGCGCTTGTCGGGGCTGACAAACAAAGTCGAGCTGGAAGGATTCGCTGCCGAACTTATCGACCGTTTTGGCAAACTGCCGAGAGAGGTGAACACCCTTCTGGTGGTCATGCGCATCAAGGCCGAATGCAAACGCGCAGGCATTGCGAAGCTGGATGCAGGACCGAAGGGCGCGACGATCCAGTTCCATAACGACAAATTCGCAAACCCTGCGGGGCTAGTGGAATTTGTGACCGACCAGCAGGGTCTGGCAAAAGTGCGTGACAACAAGATCGTCGTGCGCCGCGACTGGAGCACCGAGAAAGAGCGTGTGCGCGGTGCCTTCGCGATTGCGCGTGATCTGGCGGTGAAGGCGGATGCCAAGGGCTGAGGCGTGTTGTCGGAACCTGCGGTCGGGCGGTGTTGGCCTATGGGGGGGATAGAAGTGTCCAAGGCGCGGAACAAAGGGCGCGGGCTATATCCATAGCCGCAACGCTGAGATAGGCTGGACTTACCCCGCGCTGCGCGTCCCGCTGCCATGACGGCGGTATGGCGCAATGAGGGGGGGGCAATCAGGGCACTTGGCAATCATCCATCATTTTTGATAAGACTGCCTTATGAAAGTTACCCTGAAACAGCTTGCCTATTTCCGTGCGCTGGCACAGGCCCGCAATTTCGGGCGCGCGGCGGAACTGGCCAATGTCACGCAACCCGCCCTGTCGATGCAGATCAAGGAACTGGAAGGTGTGCTGGGCGTGGCGCTGGTGGAACGCCTGCCGCGCGATGTGCGCCTGACGCGCGCAGGCCGCGAGGTGCTGGCGCGGGCCGACCGCATTTTGTCGGAAGCGATGGAACTTGAAACCTCGGCGCGGCGGCAGGGGTTGCAGGCGGCGCTGACGCTGGGCATGATTCCCACGATTGCGCCTTATCTGCTGCCCGGAACGCTGGCGCGGTTGCGCGCCGGTGACATAACCCGCGACCTGCGCCTGCGCGAGGCGCAGACCGCCGACCTGCTGTCGGGGCTGCGCGAAGGGCGGCTGGACGCGGTGGTTCTGGCCGATCCAGCGCCCGCGCCCGATCTGGTCATTGCGCCGCTGTTTCAGGACCGTTTTGTGCTGGCAGGGTCCGAAGGGCGCATTGGCGTTCTGGAACAGGGGCGGCGCGCGCTGGACCCGACCACGCTGAACCCCGATCATCTGTTGTTGCTGGATGATGGCCATTGTCTGGCCGATCAGGCGCTGGCCTTTTGCGCGATCGACCGGCGCCAGACGCGGCTTGATCTGGGGGCGTCCACGCTGTCCACGCTTTGCGGGCTGGTGGCGCAGGGGTTCGGGCTGACATTGCTGCCCGAACTTGCGGTGCGTGCCGAAGCGGCGGGCGGGCAGGGAATTGTGCTGCAACGCTTTGGCCAGCCCGAACCCTTCCGGCAAATCGCGCTGTTGCGCCGTGCCTCATCGGACGGGGGGGCATGGTTCGACGATCTGGGCGCGCATCTGTGCCATGCGGGGCAGGAGTTGATTGCGGCGGCGCGGCTGCGTTGTGCGCCAGTGTGAAGCGGCCATGCAGCCAATGCATGGCGGGCTTGAACGGTTGGCGTTGTTTTTGCCCTGAATTCGGGCTAGATGGAAGCTGGCAGCGTCCAGAGGAGGGGAAGCCTTGCGCGATTTGAAATTGCCTGACCAGCGCCACCCGGAAAAAGCCCACCGCGCGGTGCAGGCCCAACCCAAGAAACCCGACTGGATTCGCGTCAAGGCCCCCGGTGGCAAGGGCTATGCCGAAACGCATAAAATCATGCGCGAACACAAGCTGACCACTGTGTGCGAAGAAGCCGGTTGCCCGAATGTGGGCGAATGCTGGTCGCAAGGCCACGCCACCATGATGATCATGGGCGAGATCTGCACGCGCGGCTGCACATTTTGCAATGTGGCCACCGGCCGCCCCGACACATTGGATGCGTTTGAACCGGGCCGTGTGGCCCATGCGGTTGACAAATTGGGCCTGAAACATGTGGTCATCACATCGGTGGACCGCGATGATCTGGACGATGGCGGGGCGGAGCATTTCGCCCAGACGATTCGCGCCGTGCGTCACCGCAGCCCGGACACAACCATTGAAATCCTGACGCCGGATTTCCTGAAATGCGCGCCCTCGGTGCTGGAAACCGTGGTCGCCGCGCGCCCTGATGTGTTCAACCACAATCTGGAAACCGTGCCGGGCCTGTATCCCGAAGTGCGCCCCGGCGCGCGCTATTTCCACAGCCTGCGCCTGTTGCAGCGCGTGAAGGAACTGGACCCGTCGATGTTCACCAAATCGGGCATCATGGTGGGCTTGGGCGAAGACAGGCAGGGCGTGTTGCAGGTCATGGATGACATGCGCGCGGCGGATGTGGATTTCATTACCATTGGCCAGTATCTGCAACCGACCCCGCGCCACCACCGCGTGGACCGTTTCGTGACGCCGGATGAATTCAAATCCTATGAGAAGGCCGCCTTTGGCAAAGGGTTCCTGATGGTGTCGGCCACGCCGCTGACGCGCTCCAGCTATCACGCGGGCGATGATTTCGCGCGCCTGCGCGATGCGCGGCTGGCAAGGCTTGCGGGCGCGTAAACTGCTGTTTTGCGGTGCCGTTATGGTCCATGCCTTCGGCAGAGAGTATTTGTGGCAAGATGAAACCCGAAGCTGCGCCTGCCACGGCGGATGTGAAGGGGTGCATTTGTCCCGATGGGGCGCTATGAACGGGCCAACGAGCCGACTCAGGAGTGCTGCATCATGACATTTTCACGCGCCATCAAGATTGCGCCGTCCATTCTGGCCGCTGATTTCGCCAATTTCGGGGCCGAATGCCGCGCGGTGGAAGATCAGGGCGCGGATTGGGTACATGTGGATGTGATGGACGGGCATTTTGTGCCCAATATTACCTTCGGTCCGGCCACCTGCGCTGCCATCCGCCCCCATATTCGCGGCGTTATGGATGTGCATCTGATGATCGCGCCGGTTGACCCCTATATCGAGGGGTTCGCAAAGGCGGGTGCGGATTTCATCACGGCGCATATGGAAGCGGGGCCGCATATCCACCGCACCTTGCAAGCCATCCGCGCCAGTGGTGCGAAGGCGGGTCTGGCCCTGAACCCCGGCACCGGGCTGGACGGGGTGGAAAACCTGCTGGATATGATTGATCTTGTCTGTGTGATGACGGTCAATCCCGGTTTTGGCGGGCAGAAATTCATCGATATGACGGACAAGGTGCAGCGCTTGCGTGCCATGATCGGGGCGCGGCCTGTTCATATTGAAATTGACGGCGGAATCACGCCTGACACGGCACCTGTGATGGCGCGCGCGGGCGCGGATGTGCTGGTTGCGGGCTCTGCGGTGTTCAAGGGCGGATCGGTGGACAGCCCTGCGCCATACGGGGACAATATTCGCGCGATCCGCACGGCTGCGGAAGCGGCCATAGGGGTCGCGGTGTGATCCGCGCGGTTGTCTTCGACCTTGATGGCACGCTGATTGACAGCGCGCCCGATATTCATGCCGCCGCCAATCTGGTGCTGGACGGCGCAGGGCTGCCGCAGGTCAGTTTTGAGCAATCGCGCAGTTTTGTGGGGCGGGGCGCCCGCGTGTTCGTGGAGCGTATGGAGCACGCGGTCACAGGGGGCAATGACCCCGCACTGACCGCGCATTTGCATGCGCGGTTTCTGCATTTCTATGAACGCGCGCATGAACACACGCGGGTTTACCCCCATGTGCCCGAAATGCTGGCGGAATTGCGCGGCAAGGGGCTGGGCTTGGGCCTGTGCACCAACAAACCGTTGCGGCCCACACAGGCTGTGCTGACGCATCTGGGCTGGGACAGCATGTTTGATGTGGTCATTGGTGGCGACAGTCTGGCGGTGGCCAAGCCCGACCCCGCGCCGCTGCTGGCGGTGGTGTCCGGTCTGGGCCTGACGCTGGCCGAGATTGCCTATATCGGTGACAGTGAAACCGACGCGGAAACGGCTGAACGTGCAGGCGCGCGCTTTGGCCTTTATACGCAAGGGTATCGCAAAACGCCGGTGGAGCAGATGTTCCACCATTTCCGGTTTGATGATTACCGGCAGATGACCGGCCAGTTGTTCCAGCCAGGTTGAAGGTCCGCAGATGACCCAACCCCGCCGCCCCATGCCGCCGCCATTACATGTGCCCAAGCCCGGTTTCGGGCGGCGCACCCCGCCTGCGATATTTGCGCCGATTATGGGGGTGTTCGGGCTTGGGCTGGCGTGGCGCGCAGGGGCAGGGCTGTTTGGCATGTCGCCTGCCATTGGCGAGGTGATCCTTGGGGCGGTGTCCCTGCTGTTTGTGTTCGCGCTGCTGGCCTATGTGGCAAAACCCCTGCGGCGTGCATCCGCGCTGGTAGAGGATATGCGCGTATTGCCCGGACGGGCGGGGCTTGCCGCTGCCAGCCTGTCGCTGATGCTGCTGGCCGCCAGCCTTGCGCCCTTGGTGCCGCGGGTGGCCACAGTGCTGGCATTATGCGCATTTGTGGTCCATCTGGGGCTGGTTGCCTTGCTGGTCCATGTGCTGCGCACAAGCCCGCCCGAGGGGCGCGTTGTGACCCCTGTGTTCCATCTGAGTTTTGTGGGCTTTATCATCGGGGGTGTGGCGGCGAATGCGTTGGGCCATCACGATATTGCGCGCGCGCTGGTCTGGGTGATGCTTGTGCCTGCCGCGATAATCTGGGGAATAAGCCTGCGCCAGATCGTCACGCGCATCCCGCCTGCGCCGCTGCGCCCGTTGCTGGCCATTCATCTGGCGCCTGCCTGTCTGTTCGCCATTGTGGCGCATGGCGCGGGGCTGCACGGCGTGGCACAGGGGTTTGCAGTGCTGGCCATCGTGATTTTCGCAGCCCTTATGGCAAGCCTGCGCTGGTTGACGGTGGCGGGGTTTTCGCCGCTATGGGGGGCGTTCACCTTTCCTTTGGCGGCGTTTGCGACTGTGCTGACACTGGTATCGGGGGGCACGGGTGTTATGGGGCTGGGGGCGGGCGTCATTCTGGCGCTGGCGACATGCGTTGTGCCTGTTATTGCCTACAGGGTGCTGAAAATGTGGCCGGGCGGCAGTCTGGCGGCGAAAACCAACGCCGCCGAAGCCTGAGCCTGTGCCCGACAAGAGAACCCCGATACAGGGGTTTTCATTTCCGCCAAGACGTGAAAAAGGAAACTGCCAAGCGATCCACCCATAAGGAGGCCGGTCATGGAGATTCGCGAGGCGCTTACCTTCGACGATGTGCTTCTGGTGCCAGCGGCATCAAGCGTTCTGCCCACGCAGGCAGATACCACAACTTTTGTTACCAAATCCATCAGGCTGAACATTCCGCTGCTGTCCTCGGCTATGGACACAGTGACCGAAGCGCGTATGGCCATTGCCATGGCGCAGGCCGGCGGGATGGGCGTGATTCACCGCAATCTGGACACCGATGCGCAGGCTGATGCGGTGCGTCGGGTCAAACGCTTTGAATCGGGCATTGTCTATAATCCTGTGACCCTGTCGCCAGACCAGACGCTGGCGGATGCCAAGGAATTGCAGGCGCGCTACAGCGTGACGGGGTTTCCGGTGGTGGACAGTTCCGGTCGGGTTCTGGGCATTGTGACCAACCGCGACATGCGTTTTGCCAGTGATGACAAGACACCGGTGCGGGTGATGATGACCGCCGATAATCTGGCCGTCCTGCGTGAACCTGCCGACCGCGAGGAAGCGCGCAGCCTGATGCAGGCGCGCCGGATCGAGAAATTGCTGGTCACGGATGCGAAGGGCCGCCTGACCGGATTGCTGACCTTGCGCGATATTGACCGCGCGGTGCTGAACCCGACGGCCTGCAAGGATGATCTGGGGCGGTTGCGTGTGGCGGCGGCATCAACCGTGGGTGATGCGGGGTTTGAACGGTCGATGGCGCTGATTGATGCAGGCGTCGATCTGGTGGTGATTGACACCGCGCATGGCCATTCCGAAGGGGTGGCGCGTGCGGTGGAACGTATCAAGGCGCAAGCGCCGGCCGCGCAGGTTGTGGCGGGCAATGTGGCCACGGGGGACGCCACGCGCGCGCTGATCGATGCGGGCGCGGATGCCGTGAAGGTGGGCATTGGTCCGGGGTCCATATGCACCACGCGCGTCGTGGCGGGCGTGGGCGTGCCGCAACTGACCGCGATCATGGATTGCGCCGCCGCTGCGGGTGATGTGCCCATCATTGCGGATGGGGGCATCAAGATGTCGGGCGATTTCGCCAAGGCGATTGCGGCAGGCGCAAGCTGCGCGATGGTGGGCAGTGCCATTGCAGGCACGGATGAGGCACCGGGCGAGGTGATCCTGTATCAGGGGCGCAGCTTCAAAAGTTACCGTGGCATGGGCAGCCTTGGGGCAATGGCGCGCGGCTCTGCCGACCGGTATTTCCAGAAAGATGCTGCCAGCGACAAACTGGTGCCCGAAGGGATCGAGGGTCAGGTTCCTTATAAGGGGTCTGTGGGTGCGGTGCTGCACCAGATGGTCGGCGGTTTGCGTGCGGCAATGGGCTATACCGGCAAAGGCACAGTTGCCGATATGCGCGGCCAGTGCCAGTTTGTCCGCATCACCAATGCCGGATTGAAGGAAAGCCATGTGCATGACGTGCAGATTACCCGCGAAAGCCCGAATTACAGGGTTGGCTAGGCGCGTATGACGCTTCTGGAACAGACGACCCTGTTCGGGGACTGGCCCACATTGACGGCGGCGATTGTCGCCGTCTTTCTGGTCGGGCTGTCAAAAGGCGGGCTGGGCGGCGCGTTTGCATTGATGGGCGTGCCGATACTGGCGCTTGTCATGTCGCCGGTTCAGGCGGCAGCGCTGTTGTTGCCGGTCTTGCTGATGATGGACGGTGTCAGCCTGTGGACATGGCGCGGCTGGTTTGACCGTGCCACGCTGGTGCATCTTTTCCCCGGTGCCTTGCTGGGCATTGCCATTGGCGGGCTGGCGGCGGCCTTCACATCGGAAGCGTTGGTGCGGTTGATCGTGGGGGTGGTCGCCCTTGGGTTTGTCGCGCGTATGGCGCTGGCGCGGTCCGGTGGGGCGGCACAGGGGCACGGGCATGTGCGTGGCGGGTTCTGGGGCAGCGTTGCGGGGTTCACCAGTTTCGTGGCGCATGCAGGCGGCCCGCCTTTTCAGGTCTATGTGCTGCCCCTGCGGCTGGACCCGAAAGTGTTTACCGGCACAAGCGTGATTTTCTTTGCCGTGGTGAATGCGATCAAGGTGATCCCATATGCGGCCTTGGGCCAGTTTGACCGCGTGACACTGGTGTCCGCAGCCGTGATGCTGCCGCTTGCCGTCCTTGCGACATTGCTGGGTGCGGCTGTGGTCAAGCGCATGCGGGCCGAGGTGTTTTATCCGCTGATGTATGTGATGATCACGCTGGTGGGCCTGAAGCTGGTCTGGGACGGCGTGAACGCGCTGCTTATCTGACAAGCCCTGCGCGCTGTGCGGTGCGCAAAATGGCATTCGCAACCGCGTCGGGGCGGGCGTGATGGGGCATATGGCCAACGCCGTCCAGCCGTGTCAGGTTGACCGAGGGGACCTCGCGTTCCAGCCGTTCGGAATGGATGGACATGCCCACAGTTTCATCAGCCGTGCCGTGCACCACCTCGATGGGGATGTTGAGTGCGGGATATCCGGTGGCCATTGCTTCGACATGGGGTTTCAGGCCGTTCACCTGCTGGGCATTCAGCGCCAATTGTTCCGCGCGCAGGGTCAGGTCGCGGCCCAGATGATCCAGATACCCGTCCGGCACCGGATTGGGCGCAAATACCCCGTCCAGCGTCGAGTCCACCGCAGATGCAGGGGCGAAGCGCGCCACCAGCGGCAGCACAACGTGCTGGCCCAACGCAGACGCGCTGATGCGATACCACAACCCCAGATCACCCGGCCACGGATGCGAGGCGGGGGCCAGCAAGGTAAGGCCCGCCACGTCATCGCCCGCGCGCAACGCCCAAGCCAGCGCCACAGCCCCGCCATAGGAATGGCCCAGCACAATGGGGCGGGTCACATCCAGTTCGGCAACTGCCGCGCGCAGAATATCGGCCTGTTCCACCGGCCCGTCCGGCCCGCCGAAATCATCGGAAAACCCGAAACCGGGCCTGTCCAGTGCAATGACGCGAAAATCGGCGGCCATCCGGTCAATCAGGTCGAAACTGAAATCGCGGGCATTTCCATTGGCCCCGTGGATCATGACCAGATCTGGCCCCTGACCGCGGATCACGGCATGAATGCGCCCCTCGGGCAGGGTCACAAACGCCCCTTCGGGCTGTGTCTGGGCATGGGCCATCCGGTCCTCCGCCATGCCGACGCAGGCTGTCACTAGGCCCGCGCCCAGAACAAGTGCTGCAAATCTACTGGCCGATATTTTCAAGGTCATACGGTGTCGTCTGGTAAATCTGGTTTATCCAGTTGCCATATAGAAGATGCGCGTGGCTTCGCCAGCGATTGAGGGGTGTTTTCGCGGGATTGTCATCGGGATAGTAGTTCTGGGGCACATTTATGGGCTTTCCGGCCGCGATGTCGCGGTCGTATTCGTCCTTCAGCGTGGTGCTGTCATATTCGAAATGGTTAAAGATCATCAGCGCGCGATGCGCGGGATCCTGAATCAGGCAAGGGCCTGCCTGATCCGAGGCGATAAGCGTCTCCAGCCCGTCCACGGCGTCGATATCTTCCTGCCGCAATTCGGTCCAGCGGCTGACAGGGATCAGCAGATCATCCGAAAACCCCCGCAAATAGGGCGAGGCCGGCGCCAGATTGCGGTGCCGGAAACAGCCGAACGCCTTGGCGTCCAGCATATGTTTGTTGACGCCGTGGAAATGCCACAGCATGGCCATGCCCCCCCAGCACACACCGAATGTGTTATGCACATGGGTTTGCGTCCAGTCCAAAATCTGGGTCAGTTCCTGCCAATAGGTCACGTCCTCATAGGGCAGGTGCTCGATCGGGGCGCCGGTGATGATCAGCCCGTCAAAGCGCTCATCCTTCACATCCTGAAAGGGGCGGTAGAATTCGGCCATATGTTCGGCGGCGGTGTTCTTCGTCTCATGTTCGGACATGCGGATCAGCGACAGCTCGATCTGCAAGGGGGTGGACCCGATCAGCCGCGCGAACTGGGTTTCGGTCTGGATTTTCTTGGGCATCAGGTTCAAAAGCCCGATGCGCAGGGGCCGGATGTCCTGCCGCGCGGCGTCTGTGTCCGACATCACCATGACCCCTTCGCGCGATAACACGTCGAAGGCGGGCAGTGTGGCAGGCAGCTTGATGGGCATGGGCGGCGTTCCTTGGTCAGGCGGTCGTCAGTTCGGCAGTTTTCCGGCAATCAGGGCCGTGAAGTCAGATGCAGTGCGAATGGCCGCCACATCCTCGGCGGTGATGGTCACGCCCCAGTTTCGGGCCATTGCACTGTAGCGGGGGGCGCGATGGGCCAATGCGCGCGCATAGGTCCACCGCACGAATGCGTCAGGGTTTATACGGTCTGCGGGCAAATTGGTTTCAACCTGATATGCGGCCCATGCATCGTGCAGGAAATCGGGCTGGTAATACATGGGTTTGGGCGCGCGGTCAAAACGGCGGATCAGTTCTGATGTATGCGCGTCGGACCCTTTTATCCAGACCGGCAGCACATGTTGGGTCAGGTGCGCCATCAGCGGGTCATTGGGGTCATTCGGGTCGATCACCTCGCAAATCGATCCGCCCGTGTCGCAGATGAAATTTGCATAGCCATACAGATCGCCCGCGCGGGTAATGAAATGGGGCGTGTCCGACAGGGCCGCGATTTCTGCGGCGCGGTGCTGGTCCTGACGGGTCATATAGTCGTCAAAGGGCAGCCCGCCTTGATCGGGGTTGCCCGGTTTGCCCAGATAGGTGGACAAGGGGGCCAGATTGTCGAAGGTGATGTTGGAACTGATATAGACCGAGTCCGACAGCAGCAATTCACGCAGCAGCGGCACTTTCATCGCTTCGCGTTTGAAATTATCGGCAATGAATTCGCCCATATAGCGCGTGCCGATCCGGTAGTCGACGGAGTAGTGGAACCAGTCGCCCGCATCGCGCAGCAGTTTGGACAGGTGCGTTTTGCCAAGGCCGGACATGCCGAACAGCATGACACGCTTGGCTGTGGCATCTTGCCAGCTTCGGGCGTTGGGGTACAGCATGGGCGGGTGGTCCTTGGTCGCACTATGGTGACACTGCCTAGCCACAGGCGCGCGCAGGGTCAATGCCACAGATAAAGGCCCCGCCGCGGGGGCAGGGCCTTGATGTGGTCGTATGGCGGGGGATCAGAAGTTGAAGCCCACGCGAATCCCTGCGCCAATGGCAGAGTTGCTGCCGAACTGGCCGTTAATGGTGGGAACAGTGGTTGCACTGCCCAATCGGGTGTATTGCACGCCGCCGCTGATGGTCATGTTGTCCTTGGTGTAGGACGCACCAAGCCCGATGGAATTGCGCTTGCCGGTGGGGCCAAGGTTGCTGGTCGGGCTGCCATTGCCGGTGTCATGCGACAGCGAGATCGAACCGGACCAGTTTTCATTGAAACGCCGACCCACGCCCAAGGTGTAGGTGACGGAGTTCTTCTGATACCCGACCAATGGCGCTGCAGCGAGGGGGGAGGCCATGAACTGCTCTGGTGCGATTTCAAAGTCTTTCCATTTGACCCAACGGACCGACCCGAACAGAAGCGTATCTTCGGCAATGCCGGTCTGGAACTCAAGGTTCAGCGATTCGGGGATCTTGGTTGTAAAGCGGGTCTGGTTTGTGCCTGCGCCCGGAAGTACGGGCCCCGTTTCAGTTGCGTTGAACGTGTGCTTGATGGACGACTGATAGGTCAGGGCCACACGCAGGGCAATTTCAGGCTGCTCATAGGCCACACCAACCAGATAGCCCCAAGCCTGATCCGTGTTGGTTGACATGGTGTATTGCAACGCGGGAAGGTTGACAGACCCGCTGGTCCAAGAAGACCGCAGACCGGCGTGGGCGCTGAAACCGTTGCCGAATTTGTAGCGCAAGACGCCGGTCAGGGTGGTGTTATCCACCTTGCCCGTCGCGCCTGTCAGCGTTGCGGTCGTGCCGGTCGGATAGCGGACATCCGCGCCAAAAGGCTGGTCAAGGATCAGCGCATAGGACAGTTGGTCGTTGATATCCCCCTTGAACGCGATTGATCCGGTGAAAAAGCTGCGCGCGATATTGCCGGTCGGGCCGGGGGCGTTGCCGCTGACGCGCGGTGCCCCATAGGTTGCACCAAATTCCAGATAGTTGCCTTCCTGAAACAGAATGTTCATGGATTGCGGGCTGCGTTCAATGCCGCCTGCCAGTGCGGGGCTTGCGCCCAAGGCCAAAAGGCCAGCTGCGATGTAACTACGCACGGAAATCTCCTCCTTCGTTCCGAGTAGGGTGACTCCTCTCACCCGCTAGGGTTTAGTAAACACCCTGGTCACCGGCCTGTCACATTTGACTTTGCGTCAAGTTGGGCGTGATTTGCGGCCATTGTGGCCACAATACAACGGTGGCCTGAACACGCAGTTAATTCGGGCGCAGCCGCGTGACGCCGACTGCCCCGCCGCGCGCCAGATCGGGGTCCAGTGTCATGGGAATATATTCGCCCCGCCGCCATAATTCGCCAAGATCGTCGTAATGGCGCGACAGCGGGTGACCGGACTGGCCAGTGGACAGAATAAAGACCGAGCTTTCGGGATCGGCGAAATCATATACCGCGCGGTAGACGGCGGCATGCACATTGGCAAACGGGTCGGGATCGCGCCCTGACGTGCGCGCCCGCATCAACGTGTGATCCCCGCCCGATGTGGACTGGCGGATATTGACCAGCGACCGCAGCCCCGGCACATCGCCCAGTGCCGCATGCCGGTGCGTGGCGGTATGCGCGTCCCCCCAGCGCCAGCTTTCAACGGATGTGCCATAGCGTTCGGTCAGGCGCAGCAGGGCTTCATCCAGTGCCAGAAGCGCGATTTCAGTGCAGCTTTCGCGCACCGAGGACTGGACCACATTGCACCATTCGGCGGCACCGTTCGTGTTGCGGAACACCCGTTCGATGAAGTCGGGATTGACATGAATGAAGGCATCTTCCAGCGGGCCAAGCTCGTCGCGGATCAGGCGGGTTTGCAGCGCGCGCATCCATGCCGAATAGATCAGGGGTTCGGGCAAATGCTCGTTCATCTCGCCGTTCCAGTCGGCCAGCAGACTTAGGGCGCGCTGGCGCAGATGGGCGCGGGTGCCGGCGGGTGCGGCCTCGCCCGAGAACCACAGATCAGCGGCAACCAGTGGCAGCAGCAGGCGGGCTGCGGGGCTGACGGTGTCCAGCTGCGCCTCGATGAAGCTGTCGCGGGTGTGAACGCTGCGCGCGCGCATCAGGTGCAAGAACCGCGTGATGCGCTGCGTGTCGCCCCAGTCATGGCTGACATGCAGCGGAAAGGGGCGATCAAGGATCTTGTTGTTGGTATTGCCCAGAATGCCGCTTTCGGGATCAACGAAACGCGGGTTTGACGAATAGGGCAAGGTGCCCAGCCAACGGTTTTCAGGGGCCCATCCGGGGGCGGGCATGCGCCCTTGGGTCTGGTGGTCGGCGCTGCGGCGGGGCAGGTGGCCAACGGTCTGCATGGCGATCCGGTCGCCGGTGGCCAGCATCAGGTTCTGGGCGGGGGCCACAAACAGCCGGCCCGCATCAATGGCATCTTCAATGGTTTGCGCTTGCATCAGGCGGATGGCCGCACTCATGGTGGTGTCTTCGCTGGTCAGGGCGGTCCAGCCAATGGTTGCGACATGTCCGGGCGGGGTGATGGTGCCCAGATCATACAGCGACCCCGACAGGACAGGGCCGTTTTCGGACCAGCGCAGGGTCAGCGTCAACGGGTCTTCATCCTTGACCCGAATGATGGACCCGCGGGTTTCAAACTCGGCCCAGCCATCGGGGGTGCGGTATTGGGCCGGATTGTCGGGGTTCAATTCCTCGATGAAAACATCAGTGTCATCGACATAGGCCGAGGTGATCCCCCAGCCCAGTGACGCGGACCGGCCAGTCAGAACCGCCGGAATGCCCGGAATGGTGGCCCCGATGACCCCGCCAGCGGCCAGTTCGATACGCGCCAGATACATCAGCGATGGCGCGGTCAGTCCCAGATGCGGGTCATTGGCCAGCAACGCCCCGTCCCCTGCCGCCCGCGACGGTGCCGCCGCAAAACTGTTGGATGCGCCCGCCAGCGTGTGGGGGTGGACAGGGGATAGCGGATCATCAAGCCGCGCAACCTGTGTCGGGGGGGGCAGGTCGGGGAACAGGCTGGAATATTCGGGAATTTCGGCCATGCCCGCGCCGGGCGCATCGGGCAGAAGATCGCGCAAGCGGTCATTGTCCAGCAGCGCCGACGCGCGCGCGCGCAGCACTTCATTCGAGATTTGCGAATTCAGCTGCACCGACAGAAGTTTCAGAATAGCCAGCGAGTCGGCAGGTTGCCATAAGGGTGTTTCTGCATTGAATATGAACAATTCCGGCGCCCCGCGACCACGCGCGCGGTCCGATGTCAGTTGCAGCCACGCGTTCACCCCGTTGGCATAGGCGCGCAGCGCATCCTGGGTGGCGGGGTCCTGCACCTCGAATGACGCGCGCGCCAGCCCGTAAATATCCAGTCTGCGCATCAATTCGTCGGTGCGCAGGGTCCGGCGGCCGAACATTTCGGACAGGCGCCCCTGGGCGGTGCGGCGCAACAGCTGCATTTGCCACAAACGGTCCTGCGCATGCGCGAAGCCAAGGCCGAAAAACACATCGCCGTCAGTTTCGCCGAATATATGGGGCACATTATGGGTGTTGCGCACAATCTCGACAGGGGCGGTCAGCCCGTTGAGGGTGAAATCCTCGTTATAGTCGGGCAAGGAACGCGACAGGAAGAAATAAACCGCCAGCGCTGCCAGCGCCGTCAGGGCCAACAGGCCGGACAGAATATATACGAGCCAGCGAAACAAGGTGAACATGGGCGCAAAACGGCTTTCGGTTGACGGTCATTCTGGCCATGATACCTATTATCCGTGCAGCATAAGCGCAATCACAACTATTGGAAGGGGCAGGGCTATGGCGAAAATCGCGTTTCTGGGGCTGGGGGTCATGGGCGGCCCGATGGCGGGGCATCTGGTGCGCGCGGGCCATGATGTGACCGTCTATAACCGCACAAGTGCCAAGGCGGAAGCCTGGGTCGCAGCACAGGGTGGGGCATGGGCGAAAACCCCGCGCGAGGCCGCGGGTGGTGCCGAATTCGTGATGGCCTGTGTGGGCAATGATGACGATTTGCGCAGCGTCTGTCTGGGCGATGACGGGGCATTTGCGGGCATGGCGGATGGCGCGATATTCGTGGATCACACGACAGTATCGGCGCAGGTCACGCGCGAATTGCACGATATTGCGGGCGCTGCGGGCGTGGGGTTTGTCGATGCGCCGGTATCCGGCGGGCAGGCGGGCGCGGAAAACGGCGTGCTGTCGGTCATGTGCGGCGGCGCGCAGGCGGCGTTTGACCGTGCCGCGCCGGTCATGGACGCCTATGCGCGCGTGTGCAAACGCATGGGCGACAGTGGCGCGGGGCAGATTGCCAAGATGATGAACCAGATTTGTATTGCGGGGCTGGTGCAGGGCCTGTCCGAGGCGCTGCATTTCGGCGAGAAATCGGGCATGGACGGGCGCGCCGTGGTCGAGGTGATCTCGCAAGGGGCCGCAGGATCGTGGCAAATGGCCAACCGGCATGCGACCATGCTAGACGGCGAATTCAACCACGGTTTTGCGGTGGACTGGATGCGCAAGGATCTGGCCATCTGCCTGTCAGCCGCCGAGGATGTGGGCGCGTCCCTGCCGGTGACAGCACTGGTCGACCAGTTCTACAAGGACGTGCAACGCATGGGCGGCGGGCGCTGGGACACGTCCAGCCTGATCGAGCGGTTGCGCAAATTCGGGGGGGAATGATGCTGTATGAACTGGACGGGGTGCGGCCGGATGTGCCCGACAACGGGGATTTCTGGGTGGCGCCGGGCGCGCATGTCATTGGCAATGTCGTGCTTGGGGCAGGTGTTTCCATATGGTTCGGCTGTACCCTGCGCGGGGACAATGAGCCGATTGTTCTGGGCACAGGGACGAATATTCAGGAAAATTGCGTTCTGCATACCGATATGGGCTATCCGCTGACCATCGGGGCAGAGTGCACCATAGGACATAAGGCGATCCTGCACGGCTGCACGATCGGGGACGGGTCGCTGATTGGCATGGGCGCAACTGTTCTGAACGGTGCGGTGATTGGCAAGGGCTGCCTGATCGGGGCGGGCGCGCTGGTGACCGAAGGCAAGGAAATCCCTGACGGATCGCTGGTCATGGGGGCCCCGGGGCGGGTGGTGCGCCAGCTGGACGCGGCCGTGCGCGCGAGGTTGGTGCAATCTGCGGCAGGTTATCGTGCCAATATGGCACGGTTCCGCGCGGGTCTGCGGGCGATCTGATTTCGTGTGGATTTCGCCTTGGGAGAGGCTTGGGTGGCTGCCGCCCCCCAAACCCCCTGCCGCAAGGGAGGCACGCCCCCCTTGCGAAACCCCGTGGATATTTTTGCCAGAATGAAAGCAGCTATGGGCACAAGCCGGGGCGCTGGGCTGGCGCGTACATGTTCCTCAAAAATGGGAACCGGTTATGGGCTTCTCGAACATGCTCCAGTATAAAAAAAGGCCGTCATTTGACGGCCTTTTTGTGTGTCGAAGATGGGGACGCGGGTCAGGCGCTGGCCTTGGCCTGCCGTTTGCGTTCATGCGGGTCAAGGAAGCGTTTGCGCAAGCGGATTGCGTTGGGCGTGACTTCCACCAGTTCGTCATCATCGATATAGGCGATTGCCTGTTCCAGCGACATGATGGTGGGGGGCGTCAGTTTGACCGCGTCATCGGTGCCCGATGCCCGCACATTGGTCAGTTTCTTGCCCTTGAGCGGGTTCACTTCCAGATCATTGTCGCGCGAATGCTCGCCTATGATCATGCCCTGATAGACGGGTTCCTGCGGGTTGATGAACATGCGCCCGCGATCTTCCAGATTCCACAGGGCATAGGCCACGGCAGTGCCATCTTCCATGGAGATCAGAACCCCTTCGCGGCGGCCGGGGATCGGCCCCTTATAGGGCGCCCATTCATGGAACACGCGGTTCAGAACGCCGGTGCCGCGCGTGTCGGTCAGGAATTCGCCGTGATAGCCGATCAGCCCGCGAGAGGGGACATGTGCGATGATGCGTGTCTTGCCTGCGCCTGCGGGTTTCATTTCGACCAATTCGCCCTTGCGCGGGCCGGTCAGTTTTTCGATCACGGTGCCGGTATATTCGTCATCGACATCGATGGTCGCTTCCTCGATGGGTTCTAGCCGCTGGCCGTCCTCATTGCGCATCAGCACGCGCGGGCGGGAGATTGACAGCTCGAACCCTTCGCGGCGCATGTTCTCGATCAGCACGCCCATCTGCAATTCACCGCGGCCTGCGACGTCAAACGCCTCGCCGCCGGGTGTGTCGCTGACTTTGATGGCGACGTTCACTTCGGCCTCTCGCATCAGGCGTTCACGGATGACGCGGCTTTGCACCTTGGTGCCGTCGCGGCCCGCCAGTGGCGAATCATTGATGCCGAAGGTGACAGAGATGGTCGGCGGGTCGATGGGCTGGGCGTCCAGCGGGGTTTCGATTTCCGGCGCGCAAAGCGTGTCGGCAACCGTTGCCTTGGACATGCCCGCAAGGGTCACGATATCGCCCGCTTCGGCAGCATCGATGGGTTGCTGGCCAAGGCCGCGAAATGCCAGAACCTTGGTGACGCGAAACTGCTCGATCTTCTTGCCGTCGCGCGACAAGGCCTTGAGGGTTTCACCCGCCTTCAGCGTGCCGGATTCGACGCGACCGGTCAGGATGCGGCCCAGATAGGGGTCGGCCGACAGCGTGGTGGCCAGCATGCGGAACGGGTCATTGCGCGCTGCGATCTGCGCAGGCGCAGGCACATGGGCGACAACCAGATCGAACAGTGCCGACATGTCCTGACGCGGGCCGTCCAGTTCTGCATCGGCCCAGCCATTGATGCCCGATGCATAAAGTACGGGGAAATCAAGCTGTTCATCGCTGGCGCCCAGATTGGCGAACAGGTCGAACACGTCGTCAAGGGCGCGGTCGGGGTCGGCTGCGGGTTTGTCCACCTTGTTGAGAAGGACAATCGGGCGCAGCCCCAGTGCCAGCGCCTTGGAGGTCACGAATTTCGTCTGCGGCATAGGCCCTTCGGCCGCGTCGACCAGCAGGACAACGCCGTCGACCATGGACAGGATGCGCTCCACCTCGCCGCCGAAATCGGCGTGGCCGGGGGTGTCCACGATATTGATGCGCGTGTCTTTCCATTCGACCGAGGTTGCCTTGGCCAGAATTGTGATCCCGCGTTCGCGTTCCAGATCATTGCTGTCCATTGCGCGTTCGGTGGTGGCTTGGTTTTCGCGATAGGTGCCCGACTGTTTCAGAAGTTCGTCGACAAGGGTTGTCTTGCCGTGGTCAACGTGGGCGATAATCGCGATATTGCGAAGGTCCATAACAAAAGTGCCTTTTCATGCTGCGCCGCCGCATTAGCCGAAGATTGCCGGAAAAGCCAGCCCTGATATTGCTAGGTGGCGATATAATGGTCGCGGCGGTGGTTGATGGCCAGAATGGCGTTCAGCACCACAGCCCCCAATAGCGACCATATTACCAGATTCGGCGCCAATATCAAAAACGCAGCCGCAAACAGCACCAGATCGAAGCCCAGTTGCACAAGCCCCGCCCGCCAGCCGAAGCGTTCCTGCAAGTCATAGGCCACAATGCCCACCCCGCCCAGACTGGCGCGGTGGCGGAAGATGGCCAGCAACCCCGCGCCGGTGATCATGCCGAACAACACGGCCGCGATGGCGGGGTTTTGCGGGATTACCGTGACCAGATCGCCCATAAACCCTGACATGAGGGAAATCAGTGTGACCGAAATCAGTGTCTTGATGGTAAATTCCGGCCCCAGCCGCACCCATGCCAGAATGTAGAACGGGATGTTGATGATGAAGAACACCGGCCCGAAGGCCCAGCCCGTCGCATAGGAGATCAGCACCGCCAGCCCCGCCGTCTGGCCGGTGACCAGACCCGCACCGGTCAGCACCAGCAGCCCGAAGGCGCACATTGCGGCACCGAAAACCAGCCCTTGGGCGTCTTCCATACGGGTGTGGCGGGGGGTGTCGGCCATGATGTCAGACCCTTGCGCTGAACAGGTTGATGACCACAATGCCGGCAATGATCAGGGAAATCCCGATGATGGCGGGCATATCCAGCTTCTGCCCGAAAATGACCCAGCCCAGAAACGAGATCAGGCAAATGCCAAGCCCCGCCCATATGGCATAGGCCACGCCGACAGGGATAATGCGCAGCACAAGCGCCAGCAACCAGAATGACAACGCATAGGCAAGCACGGCCCCTGTGGCGGGCAGAATGCGGGTCATGCCATCGCTGGCCTTCAGTGCCGTGGTGCCCAGCGTTTCAAATACGATGGCGATTGCCAGATACAGCCAGTGCATTGCATGTCCTTCAGATTGGGCGGCCTGCGGTCATGTCGGCCACCGCACGTTCGATTTCGCGCAGGCGTTCGGCATTTGGCGGATGTGTCCCCAGAAACTGGTTGCCGGGGTCCGGAATGCGGCGGAACAGGGCCGCGCCTGCCAGCGGGTCATACCCGCCGCGTGCCGCGATGAACGCGCCAAGGCGGTCTGCCTCCAACTCGAAGGCCTTGGAATAGCGGCGCGCGCCCACGGTTGCACTGGCGTTGACAATGCGTTGTGTCGTGGTTTCGTCCGCGCCGGACAGGGTGGCCACCAGCCCCCCCAGAATAGCGCCGGTCATGGCCTGATTTTGCATGCGGGGCAGGTGGTCGGCAATGTGGTGGGCGGCTTCATGGCCGAAAACCAGCGCGATTTCATCGGCGCTGCGCAATTCGTCCAGCAGCGCCACGGTGAACGCGATGATGGGGCGGCCCTGTTCGTCGCGGGTGTGAAATGCATTGGGCGGCTGGCCGGGGCGATCGTCCAGAATGACGTTGAAATTACAATCCAGTTGCGGGCTGCGTTCGCGGCAGACCTGCGTGGCGACAGGGCGCAGGCGCGCGACCACTGCGCCGAATTCGGCGCGACTGACGGACTGAACCTGCGGTGGGGCTGACTGCTGGGGCGGGGCCAGAACAACGGGTGCCATCTGGCAGGCGGATAGCAGCAAAACCACGCCGATGGCAGCGCCTTTGCGAAGGAATTGGGGTATCTGCATCGGATTTTTCCTGTGTGCAAGAGACCCATCATCTAGCGGGCAAGTGCGGTCAGGGCAACCAAGCAAAGTTCACAGCTTTGCGCAGGGTATAAAAAAGGGGGCGATTGCCCCCCTTTTCATGTATCGGTTTTGCGAAACCTTCAGGACAGTGCCTTGTTCAGGTATTCGTCCACCTTTTCCAGATAGCCCATGGTGGTCAGCCATTTCTGGTCCGGACCGACCAGAAGGGCCAGATCCTTGGTCATGAAGCCGTCCTCGACCGTCTGGACAGTCACTTTTTCCAGCGTTTCGGCGAAGTTCAGCAACTCGGCGTTGTTGTCCAGTTTCGCGCGGTGCTTCAGCCCGCCGGTCCATGCAAAGATCGACGCGATGGAGTTGGTCGAGGTTTCCTTGCCCGCCTGATGCTGGCGGTAATGGCGGGTCACGGTGCCGTGCGCGGCCTCTGCCTCGACGATCTGGCCGTCGGGGGTCATCAGCTGGCTGGTCATCAGGCCAAGGCTGCCGAAGCCCTGTGCAACAGTGTCGGATTGCACGTCGCCGTCATAGTTCTTGCACGCCCAGACATAACCGCCCGACCATTTCATCGCACAAGCCACCATGTCGTCGATCAGGCGGTGTTCATAGGTGATTCCGGCTGCCTTGAACTTGTCGGCGAATTCGGCCTCGTACACTTCGGCGAACAGATCCTTGAAGCGCCCGTCATAGGCTTTCAGGATGGTGTTCTTGGTGGACAGATAGACCGGCCAGCCGCGGGACAGGCCATAGTTCATGGAGGCGCGGGCGAAATCGCGGATCGAGTCGTCAAGGTTATACATCGCCATGGTGACGCCCGATGACGGCGCGTCAAAAACTTCCTTTTCGATGACCTGGCCGTCTTCGCCCACAAACTTGATCGTCAGCTTGCCTGCGCCCGGAAAGCGGAAATCGGTTGCGCGATACTGGTCGCCAAAGGCATGGCGGCCCACGACGATGGGCTGTGTCCAGCCGGGAACAAGGCGCGGCACGTTGCGGCAGATGATGGGTTCGCGGAAGATGACGCCGCCCAGAATGTTGCGGATCGTGCCATTGGGCGAGCGATACATGCGTTTCAGGCCGAATTCCTCAACGCGGTCCTCATCGGGGGTGATGGTCGCGCATTTGACGCCCACACCATATTGCTTGATGGCGTTTGCGGCATCGACCGTGATCTGGTCGTCGGTGCGGTCGCGTTCCTCGATCCCCAGATCGTAATATTTCAGGTCGATGTCCAGATAGGGAAGGATCAGTTTCTTCTTGATGAAATCCCAGATGATCCGGGTCATTTCATCGCCGTCAAGTTCGACGACCGGGTTTGCTACCTTGATCTTGCTCATGTGATCCTCCGCCTTTTGGATGAGTCGATTTGCGCCCTCATACCCCATTCGGGACGGGATGCAAAGCACAGTATGCCGTTGTATACGAAAAATATGCCCGACATGGCCCGCGCGCCAGTTTTTGCCGCGCGGGCCATGTGTGTCAGCGGGTGGTTTCGGTCAGGCGGTTGGCCACATAATCCGACACTGTTTTCAGCATCGGCTGCATATGTGCGTCCTCGTCCTTGAAGAAATGGTCAGCGCCCTCAATCTCGGTATGGGTGATGGTAATCCCGCGCTGTTCTTGCAGTTTGGACACCAGCGAGCGTGTGTCGCGTGGCGGGGCCACACGATCCGCGCTGCCATTGATGATAAGCCCCGACGCGGGGCAGGGGGCAAGAAAGCTGAAATCATACAGGTTCGCAGGCGGGGCCACCGACACAAAGCCGGTAATGTCGGGGCGGCGCATCAGCAGTTGCATGCCGATCCATGCGCCAAAGCTGAAGCCCGCAACCCAGCAATGCCGCACATTATGCGACATCGCCTGCATGTAATCCAGCGCAGCGGCCGCATCGGACAATTCGCCCACGCCCTGATCATATTCACCCTGCGACCGGCCAACACCGCGAAAATTGAAACGCATCACGGAAAAGCCCATCTTGTGAAAGGCGTAATGCAGGTTGTAGACGACCTTGTTGTTCATCGTCCCGCCGAATTGCGGGTGCGGGTGCAACAGAATTGCAATCGGCGCATCGCGGTTGGGTTGCGCATGATAGCGGCCTTCAAGGCGACCTTCGGGGCCGGGGAAAATGATCTCGGGCATGGGGGCTTACCTGTTGGGATTATG
Organism: Roseinatronobacter sp.; assembly: GCF_051859525.1. Lineage (NCBI taxonomy): Bacteria > Pseudomonadati > Pseudomonadota > Alphaproteobacteria > Rhodobacterales > Paracoccaceae > Roseinatronobacter > Roseinatronobacter sp. Next base: position 27,632 of record NZ_JBHYFM010000027.1, read on the forward strand.
TGGTATCGACATGACAACGAAAAACGGCAGGTCAGGGATGTGCAACGGCTGCATGTATTGTTGACTCTTTTCATTGGCATGATTAGAAAGATTCTAAGTCACGCGCGAAGACCGTGATTTCGTCAGATATAAGGCCGCATAGACTTATGCCCGTGCCCTGCCCGCGTCAACCTTTAAGCTGGCGCGCGGGCGCTGCGACAGGCTATGTTTTCTGCAAATCCGCGCTCGTGCGGACTATTCGGGTCGCAGCCCTGGCATCGGGCGCGCGGCGGAACAACCTGGGGATGACGCAGATGAAACTTTCCACCAAGGGGCGCTATGCAATGGTTGCGCTTGTAGATCTGGCCCTGGCGCCCGCTGGCGGGCTGGTTTCATTGAACGAGATATCGTCGCGCCAGCAGGTGTCGCTGGCGTATCTGGAGCAGCTTTTCGTCAAGCTGCGCCGCGCCGGTCTGGTCGAGTCGGTGCGCGGTCCGGGCGGCGGGTATCGCCTGGCGCGCGGTGCCGACAGCATTCGGGTGTCCGAGGTTCTGGAAGCCGTGGATGAAACCGTCAGCGCGATGCATTCGGGCGCGGGCGCATCGGGCGGTATATCGGGGTCGCGCGCGCAATCCATGACCAACCGCCTGTGGGAAGGGTTGTCGGCGCATGTCTATGTTTTCCTGCACCAGACACGGTTGTCGGATGTGGCAGGCAACAGCCTGACGCCCTGTCCCGCAGTGCCGACATTGTTCGAGGTTGTGGATGAATAGGGGCGCTGCCCCGTCACCTTCGGTGACTCCCCAGGATATTTTTACCAGAATGAAATACGGGCCGGAATGAGGTCGGGGCCAGCATGAAACACAGGACTGTCTGATGCAGCGCGTCTATCTGGATTATAATGCCACTGCGCCTTTGCGGCCCGAGGCACGCGCGGCGATGGTGGCTGCGATGGATGTCGTGGGCAACCCGTCATCGGTGCATGCCGAAGGGCGGCAGGCGCGCGCGCTGGTAGAGAAGGCGCGTGCACAGGTTGCGGCTGCCTTGGGGGCCGACGGGGGCGAGATTATCTTCACTTCGGGGGCGACAGAGGCAGCGTCGCTGGCGCTGGGCGGGCGCGGCCTGTCTTGTGCGAAGCTGGAGCATGACGCCGTGCGGGTCTGGTGTGATGATGTGTTGGCGGTAGATGCGCAAGGGCGCGTTCAGGCTGACATGCCGGAGGCGGCAAGCGTGCAGCTGGCGAATTCGGAGACGGGGATTGTCCAGGACCTGCCTGCGGGTCTGGCGGTCAGCGACCTGACGCAGGGATTCGGCAAGCTGCCTTTTGCGTTCAACTGGTTAAATGTGCAGATGGGGCTGGTTTCGGCGCATAAGCTGGGCGGGCCGAAAGGTATTGGTGCTGTGGTCATGGCGCGCGGCACGGATCTGCCCGCGCAAATCAAGGGTGGCGGGCAGGAAATGGGCCGTCGCGCGGGCACCGAGAATGTGATCGCCATTGCGGGTTTCGGGGCTGCGGCAGAAGCGGCTGCGCGTGACCTTGCCAACGGGGTCTGGGAAGGTGTATCTGTAATTAGAAATATTCTAGAAGGGGCACTGGACGCAGAGGCAAGCAAGACTATTTTAGTCGGGAAAGACGTGCAACGATTGCCCAATACGCTTTGCCTTGCAACGCCGGGCTGGAGGGGAGAGTTGCAGGTGATGCAGATGGACCTTGCAGGGTTCGCGATTTCCGCCGGGTCTGCCTGTTCTTCGGGCAAGTTGCGGGCCTCGGGGGTGTTGCAGGCGATGGGGTTTGATGATGCAACGGCTGCGGGGGCGGTGCGCGTGTCACTGGGGCCTGATGTGACGAGGGAAGATGTGCTGCGCTTTGCGCAGGGCTGGTTGAAGGAATACCGCCGCGCTGTCGCCAAGGGCGTGGTTTGAATTCGAGAGAGCGTGCGGCCTTGTGGCTGCCGTGAAGAAGGGAAAAGACATGGCTGCATTGGATGAAACCCAACTGCGCGAAGGTGTGGACCGCGAGACTGTCGAAACCGTGCAGTCCATGGCGGGCACCTACAAGCATGGTTGGGAAACCGATATCGAGATGGAATTCGCCCCCAAAGGGTTGGATGAGGATATCGTGCGTCTGATTTCGGAAAAGAACAACGAGCCGCAATGGTTGCTGGAGTGGCGGCTGGAGGCGTATCGCCGCTGGCTGACCATGGAATCCCCCGATTGGGCCATGCTGAACATTCCCGAGATCGACTATCAGGAACAGTATTATTACGCCAAACCCAAATCCATGGTCGAAAAGCCCAAATCGCTGGACGAGGTGGACCCCAAGCTGCTGGAAACCTATGCCAAGCTGGGCATTCCGCTGAAGGAGCAGATGATCCTTGCCGGTGTCGAGGGCGCGGACGCAGGGCGCAAGGTGGCGGTGGATGCGGTGTTTGATTCCGTATCGCTGGGCACCACGTTCAAGGATGAACTGAAAAAGGCCGGCGTCATTTTCTGTTCCATTTCAGAAGCGGTGCAGGACCACCCCGAGCTGGTGAAAAAATACCTTGGATCGGTCGTGCCGCAGAATGACAATTATTTCGCCGCGCTGAATTCGGCGGTGTTTTCAGACGGCAGTTTTGTGTTCATTCCCGCAGGCGTGAAATGCCCGATGGAATTGTCCACCTATTTCCGCATCAATGCCGAAAATACCGGCCAGTTTGAACGCACGCTGATTGTGGCGGAAAAAGGCGCCTCGGTCAGTTATCTGGAAGGGTGCACGGCGCCCAAGCGGGACACCACGCAGCTGCATGCGGCGGTGGTCGAGATTGTGGTTCTGGAAGATGCGGATGTGAAATATTCGACTGTGCAGAACTGGTTTCCGGGCGATGAGAACGGCAAGGGCGGGATTTACAACTTCGTGACCAAACGCGCCGATTGCCGAGAGGACCGCGCAAAAGTGATGTGGACGCAGGTGGAAACCGGCAGCGCCATTACATGGAAATACCCGTCCTGCATTCTGCGCGGCGACGACACGCAGGGTGAATTCTATTCGATCGCCATTGCCAATAACTGGCAGCAGGCCGACACAGGCACGAAAATGGTGCATCTGGGCAAGAATACGCGGTCGCGCATTGTGTCCAAGGGCATTTCCGCAGGGCAGGCGCAAAACACCTATCGCGGGCTGGTGTCGATGCACCCCAAGGCCACGAATTCACGCAATTACACGCAATGCGACAGTTTGCTGATTGGCGATAAATGCGGCGCGCATACTGTGCCTTATATCGAGGTGCGCAACGCCTCATCCCGCGTGGAGCATGAGGCCACGACCAGCAAGGTGGATGACGACCAGCTGTTCTATTGCCGGAGCCGCGGCATGGATGAGGAAGAAGCGGTCGCGCTGGTGGTCAACGGGTTCTGCAAGGAAGTGTTGCAGGAATTGCCGATGGAATTCGCCATGGAAGCGCAGGCACTGGTCGCGATTTCGCTGGAAGGGTCTGTTGGGTGAAGGCGTAGTCATATGACCGGTATCATGCAGGATTTCAGGCGCGGGTTTCATATATCTGTTCCGGGGTTGATGATTTGCGCGCTGGTGGCACTGCCCTTCATTGGGGGCGTGGTCGTGGCGGTTGCGTATCTGTGGAACCCCGCGCCGTGGGTGCTGATCCTGATGGCCGGTCTGATACAATATTTCGCCACGTTTTGGATTGCGGGATGGTGGTTGCGCAGGCGCGCACCGTCCGAATGAATGAAAGAGGAAGAAGATGCTGAAAATCGAAAACCTGCACGCCGAGCTTGAAGATGATGCGGATGTGAAAATCCTTAAGGGCTTGTCGCTGACCGTCAACCCCGGTGAAGTGCATGCGATCATGGGCCCCAATGGCTCGGGCAAATCGACACTATCCTATGTGCTGTCGGGCCGTGACGGCTATGAGGTCACAGAGGGCAGCGCCACGCTGGAAGGTGTTGACCTGCTGGAGATGGAACCCGAGGAGCGCGCGGCGGCCGGGTTGTTTCTGGCGTTCCAATACCCTGTGGAAATTCCGGGCGTGGGCAACATGACGTTCCTGCGCACTGCCGTGAATGCACAGCGCAAGGCGCGCGGGCAGGACGAACTTTCTGCCGGTGATTTCCTGAAACTGGTGCGCGCGAAGGCCAAGGAACTGCAAATCGATGCCGATATGCTGAAACGCCCAGTCAATGTGGGCTTTTCGGGCGGCGAGAAGAAGCGCAACGAAATCCTGCAAATGGCAATGCTGGAACCCAAGATGTGCATTCTGGACGAAACCGATTCCGGTCTGGATGTGGATGCCATGAAACTGGTCTCGGACGGGGTGAACGCATTGCGGGACGCCGGCCGGTCATTTTTGGTGATTACCCATTACCAGCGCCTGCTGAACCATATCAAACCGGACGTGGTGCACATCATGTCCGAGGGGCGGATCATCAAATCGGGCGGGCCGGAACTGGCGCTTGAGGTCGAGCAGAACGGCTATGCCGACCTGATGGCGGAGGCAGGCTGATGATGCCACGGGCGAAACTGAAGGCGCAAAAACAGGATGCGGCGCAGGCGCGTCTGGCCGCGCTGACACTGCCCCAAGGGGGCGGCTGGGCCACGCGCGCGCGCGATGCGGCGAAAGCGCGGTTGCTGGATATGGGCATGCCTGTCAAGCGCGACGAATACTGGCGCTACACCGATCCGCGCGATCTGACATCGGATCAGGTCACGGCGGCCAAGGTGCTGAAAGTCACGGATGAAGCCCCTGTCTTTTCCGCATTCGACCGTGTGAAGCTGGTTTTTGTGGATGGAGTGTTCGATCCTGCATCCTCCGATGACCCAGCGCTGGCGGGTGTGGAAATCAGCCTGTTGCATGATGTGGCGACAACGGACCTGCATTGGGTGCAGGACATTTATGGCAAGCTGGAAGCGCGCGGGCAATCGCCTGTGGAGCGTCCGCTGGCCGCGTTCAATACCGCGTTTGCACAGCAAGGTGTGTTGATCCGTGCAACCGGCAAACCCGCGAAACCTGTGGCGCTTGTCTATCTGCGTAGCAACGAGGATGCGGATGCCGTCATGCATCATGTCGTCCGTGTCGAGCAGGGGGCAGAGCTGACATTGCTGGAAAACGGGCCGGTAGCGGCGCGTTTCAATCAGGTGATCGAAATCGACATTGCCGAAGGTGGCACGCTGCATCATGTGCGCGCCCAAGGGCGCGATCATGACCGCGCAGGAAGTGCGCATGTCTTTGCGCAGCTGGGGCAGGGGGCGCAGTTGAAGTCCTTTACCCTGACCGCGAATGGCAGGCTGGTGCGCAACGAATCGATGATATGGCTGGACGGGCAGGGCGGGTCTGCGCATCTGGCGGGGGCAACCGTGGGTGATGGCGCGTTTCATCACGATGACACAGTGTTTATCACGCATGGGGCGCAGGGTTGCGAAAGCCGCCAAGTGTTCAAGAAAGTGTTGCGCAACGGGGCTGTTGGCGTGTTTCAGGGCAAGATTCTGGTGGAGCAGGCCGCCCAGCAGACAGATGGCTATCAGATCAGCCAGTCCCTGTTACTGGATGAAAACGCCCAGTTTCTGGCCAAGCCGGAGCTGGAAATCTATGCAGATGATGTGAAATGCAGCCACGGGTCCACATCCGGTGAAATTGACCCCGCGCAGTTATTCTACCTGCGTGCGCGCGGGCTGCCCGAAGGGACTGCGAAAATGTTGCTGGTTCTGGCATTTCTGGCCGAAGCGCTGGATGAGATTGCCGATCCCGATCTGGCCGAGGATTTGCGCGGACGGATGGAAAGCTGGCTGCAGCGCCATTCCTGAGGGGGCGATTGCTGACAGTTCCGGATACTGGGGGGCGCTGCCCCCCGGTTCACGGCCCCTTCGGGGCCGCGCCCCGTCCCCCGGGATATTTTGGCCAGAATGAAAATATGCCCGAAAGGCGCCTGTGATATGTCCGTGATGCAAAATATTGCCCGAAGCTACCGTAACCCCGGTCAGGTGGTGCGGGATTTGCTGGCGCAGGATCTGCGCGAGCCGCAGGTGCTGTTTTTCAACCTGCTTGCCTGCGGGCTGATTTTTGTGTCCCAGTGGCCGCGCCTGTCACGTCAGGCGACACTTGACCCGTCAGTGACGTTCGAGCAGCGCATGGGCGGGGCCTTGTTTGCGGTGATGTTTTTGTTGCCGCTGATTCTGTATGGGGTGTCTGCACTGATGCATGCGGGATTCAGGCTGGCACGCGTGACGCTGCCCGGCCTGTGGGTGCGTCTGGTGCTGTTCTGGTCGTTATTATGCGTGACCCCGTTGATGTTGCTGCATGGCGGTTTGGCCGCGATCTTGGGACCAGTTGGCGCAGTGCAGGCTTTCGGGTTTGTCGTGGCGGTGGCTTTCATTTACATAACGGTCCTTGGGGGGCGTGAGATCGTCCGGCTGGCGCGTGATGGCCAGCAGCCCGGGATATGATGGCAAGCACGAAGGAACACCCGTCATGCAGTTGAATGTTGCCGCGGTCAGCGCTTTGGTTCGTCTGACACTGACCCGCCCGCGAGAGGCGGCTGCGCATCTGCTTGGGCTTGGTGTGCCCGACGATGCGCGCTGGCTGGGGTTTGTTATTGTCGTGGTGCTGAGCGTGTTGCTGGGGCAGGCGTCCGTTTTGTTGATGGAAGACGGCGAGGGCATGGGCGGCGGGCTGTTGTTCATGGCCATGTTCCAGACATCCATTCTGCTGGGCTTGGTGGTCGCGGTGCAGGGTGTCGGGCGTGCGCTGGGCGGCAGGGGCAATTTTCCTGATACCTTGTTGTTGCTGGCATGGCTGCAATTCGTCATGCTTGTGGTGCAGTTTGTCCAGATTGTCGCGTTGGTCGTCATACCGCCGATGTTTGGTGTGGTGACAATGCTGGCGCTTGTTATCTTCATGTGGGTGCTGACGAATTTCGTTCTGGTGCTGCATGGGTTCGCGTCCGCATTGAAGGTGTTTGTCGGCATCATCTTTTCGTTCTTTGGTGTTGTGATGGCGCTGGCCTTCTTGCTGACATTGCTGGGCTTTGGTCCCGGAGGGGCGATGTAATGTTCGATATTGCGTCTATTCGCGCGGATTTCCCCATTCTGTCGCGGCAGGTGAATGGCAAGCCGCTGGTCTATCTGGACAGTGGCGCATCGGCGCAGAAGCCGCAGGTTGTCATTGATGCGGTGACGCGGGCCTATACGGAAGAATATTCCAATGTGCATCGTGGGCTGCATTACCTGTCCAATCTGGCCACGGACAAATATGAGGGCGTGCGCGGCACGTTGCAGCGTTTTCTGGGCGCGGCCCATGAGGACGAGATTATCTATACGACGGGGACCACGCAGGGCATAAACCTTGTGGCCTATGGCTGGGCCATGCCGCGGTTTGAGCCGGGTGACGAGATTGTTCTGTCCATCATGGAGCATCATGCCAATATTGTTCCGTGGCATTTTCTGCGCGAACGTCAGGGCGCGGTGATCAAATGGGTGGAAACTGCGGCGGATGGCAGCCTTGACCCGCAAGCCGTGATTGACGCGATCGGCCCGCGCACGAAGCTGGTTGCGATCACGCATATGTCCAATGTGCTGGGCACGGTCGTGGATGTGCAGGCCATCTGTGCAGCCGCGCAGGCGCGTGGCGTTGCGGTTCTGGTGGACGGGTCGCAGGCGGCGGTGCATATGCCGGTGGATATGCAAGCCATCGGGTGCGATTTCTATGCGGTGACGGGGCATAAACTGTATGGTCCGTCAGCGTCCGGTGCGATTTATATTCGCCGTGACAGGCAGGCCCAGATGCGCCCCTTCATCGGGGGCGGGGACATGATCCGCGAAGTGACGCGCGACACTGTTATCTATAACGACCCACCCCATAAGTTCGAGGCCGGAACGCCGGGCATTGTCCAGCAGATCGGGCTGGGGGTTGCGATCGAGTATATGACCGGCATTGGAATGGATGCGATTGCGGCACATGAAGCGGGGCTGCGCGATTATGCTGCCAGCCGGCTTGCGGGTTTGAACTGGTTGAATATTCAGGGCAATGCGCCGGGCAAGGGTGCGATTTTCAGCTTCACGCTGGAAGGGGCCGCGCATGCGCATGATATCTCCACCGTGCTGGACAAGAAGGGGATTGCGGTGCGTGCCGGACAGCATTGTGCGGCGCCCCTGATGGACCATATGGGGGTTACCGCCACATGCCGCGCGTCCTTTGCGATGTACAACACGCGGCAGGATGTGGACAATCTGATTGACGCGCTGGAGTTGTGTCACGACCTGTTCGCCTGAGGGGCGGCGTAGTTCAGGCGCGTCATGCAGGGGCCATGATAAAGACAGTGGCGGGTGTATGTCTGCCCTTCCATTTCCAAAAAAACTCGCGTAAGAGACACCAGAGTTTGCACCCATAGCTCAGCTGGATAGAGCGCTGCCCTCCGAAGGCAGAGGTCTCAGGTTCGAATCCTGATGGGTGCGCCACTTCCCTTATATCTTGCTGACAGAAAACGGGAATTCCGGCCTGTTCGGGTGGTTTCCAGACACGTTTGCGCTGTTCCGTTCCTGTTTTGCTACAAGACCCCCGCGTTTGCTGGGGCTTTCGTTCAAGGCGACAGGCCGCCATCGCTGGCGGCCTGTATCGTTTCAATATGTCAGGGTGTGTGTTTTTGCATCATCATGTCCAGTTCGGTCATGTGCTTGGCAAGAAGTGCATTTGCCTCGACTGTCTGGCCGACGGATTGCGCATCTTCATAGGCGTCCATAACATGCTTTTCGCCTTGGATGATACGATCCATAATATTGTCTGACACATCTTCAAACCAGGACCGCATTTCCACAACAGCTTTATTTACCGTTCCGAAAAAAGACCCGTCGGAGTCCGCTTCATACCCGCAACTTTTAAGATAAGAGCTTAGGTCGGATTCATGCTTGCGGTGCATGAACAGGAAGGCTTCGGCGACCGGCCTGAAATCCTGTTCTGCCTTTTCAACAACTTTTTCAAATCCGGCAATGGTATCAAGAACACGGGTGTGAACTTCACCAATGCGTTGGATGCGGTCATCTTCCGGATCCGGTTGCGCAGTTGCAGGCGGGGTGGACATGTCCGTTCCCCCTGCGGCAACCTTGGGATGCATGTGTTTGATTTCAGTTGGTTTCATATCAAGTCTCCTGACTGACTGACGCTATATTACAATGGCGGCCTGCCTCGGACGGCGCGTGCGATCATCGCAACAACGAACAGGATCAGGAAAACCACGAAAAGGATTTGCGCAATAGACGAGGCGGTGCCCGCGATTCCCGTGAACCCGAGAGCAGCTGCGATAAGTGCGACAATCAAGAAAGTAAGTGCCCAGCCTAGCATAGTGTTTCCTTTCATTTTCAGGGGCCGAATTTAGCGGCATATGATAAAGAAACGGATGAATAGGCTGTTGGTTCCCCGTATTGCTTTTATACTTTTATAATATTGCGATATTTAAAAATAAAACCCCCGCCATAAAATGGCAGGGGTATAATCCGCTTTGCGTCAATAATCCGGCAGATCGAATTGCCGGAAAACTACCTGAGTATACGCGAAAACTACACGTTCAGTGTTTTGGTTGACGCAAAGAACATTGCTTGGGATACGGCGGAACGGACCTGTTCTTCCTCGAACGGTTTGGTGATCAGGAATGCAGGTTCGGGTTTTTCGCCCGTCAGCAGACGTTCGGGATAGGCCGTGATGAAAATGACGGGAATATCCGCATTGTCGCGCAACAATTCTGCCACCGCCTCCACGCCCGAGGAGTCATCGGCCAGATGAATATCGGCCAGAATAAGGTCGGGGCGGGTTTTCTGGCCAAGTGCCACAGCTTCCTTGTGGGTGCGGGCAATGCCGGTGACCTCATGGCCCATTTCCGTGACAATGCTTTTGATGTCCAGCGCGATCAGCGGCTCATCCTCGATGATCTGGATGCGACCCTGCACCGAACGCGACATTTCTGTGTAAGCAATCGCGACCAGTTCACGGGCCTCCTGATCCGGGATCTGAATGATCTGCGCGATATCTTCGTAACTGAATTCTTCCAGTGAACGCAGCAACAGCGCCTCGCGTGTATTTGTGGTCAGGCTGGCAAGCAAGGATTGCGCGCGCGCTTCGGTGCCGGTGGCGGGATCTTCGCTGACCGGCGCGCCAGTCGTCTGCCATACAGTGTGAAATGCGCGGAAAAGCCCGAGTTTCGGCGATATTTCGCTGTCCAGCAAAGACCGGTCTTCAAGTATCGCTTCCAGCGTTGCGGCAGCATATCTGTCACCCGTTTGCTGGCTGCCGGTCAGCGCCCGCGCATACCGGCGCAAATAGGGCAGTTCTTTTGCAATACGCATCGACATCGACATAGTCTCTCCTTGAAGTTCCGTCATCTTCAACTCTCTGGTTTCTGGCACGAACGCGGCCAGCAATGAAAAGTAACAATCTTTGGAACCAAACGCATTGCGCGGCGTTTGGTTCCAAAGGTTCTTGCGATTGCTGCCATGCTTGCGCAGTGCATCGCAAAATGCCAGAGTGAAATTTGTGGAGCAAAAGGCTGTATGTCTATAATGAGCGGTAAAAAAGATGGAAACAGGAAAGATATCGCGCCCGCTGTTTCCAAGCAGATCGACGAAAACCTGAAGCGGCTTTACAGCGATGCAGCATCCGAGGAGTTGCCCAAATCCCTGACTGATCTTCTGGACGCGCTGCGACAGCAGGACGCGCAGAAGAAAGCGGGTGAAAAATGAGTGATACCCCGCAACGACAAGAAACCGATCCGCGCGACGAAATTGTGACCCATCTGCCCGCCCTGCGCGCCTTCGCCCGTGGTCTGACCGGCGATGTGTCCGCCGCTGATGATCTGGTGCAGGAAACCGTCCTGAAAGCATGGAGCAAGTTTGCCCAGTATAACGAGGGAACAAACCTGCGCGCATGGCTTTTCACGATTTTGCGCAACACCTATCTGTCCAAGCGGCGCAAGCAGTCGCGTGAAGTGTCCGATGGCGAGGGGGTGTTTGCCGCGCGCATGGCCTCCAAGCCCGACCATGACGGGCGCCTTGCGTTGCAGGAACTGAACGCCGCAATGAAGCTGCTGCCACTGGAGCAACGCGAGGCCCTTATCCTTGTGGGCGCGATGGGGTTTTCAATCGAGGAAGCCGCAGAAACCTGCAATTGTGCGCCCGGAACGATCAAAAGCCGCGCGAACAGGGCACGCAAGGCATTGGTGGAAATCCTGCATCTTGAAAAAGGTGAGCTTCCTGATTCAACAGATAAATCTGTCGCAATGGTCATGGCCGGCGCGCCCAGCGGATTTTGATAACTGAACAAGGTTGAAACAAGCATTGGCAGTGTTCGAGCTTAATGACCGACTGGCGACGCGGCTGGCAATCCTGATGACGCTGGCGCTGGCCCCTTTGGGGGCCATCTCGATCTATTCCGAATACCAGTCGCTGCGCGATCAGGCGCGAACAGATGATGCCATGCTGGTCACGCGCACGGTCGATTCCGTCGCGGGCCAGCGCGGGTTGCTGGAAAGCGCGATGTTGTCGGCGCATCGCCTGACGCCGCTATTGCTGGAACGGCTGGATGATACCGCAGCGTGTTCGGGTTTCCTGCGCGAATTTGTCGACTCCACCGGTTTGTATGCTTTCGCAGGGTTTATCGCGCAGGATGGGGTCATGCGCTGCGTGTCGCAGGGCGAGGAGGTGAATTTCAGCGGGTCTGACGCCTTGCGGCAGAACATGGACAACCCGCGCAGCTTCTTCAGTTTCCAGCCAACAGGCGCGATTACAGGGCGGCCTGTGGTGTTGGCCAACCGGCCCGTCTATGCAGAAGGCGAATTTCTGGGGTATATCAGTATTTCGATATCGCGCCAGACCTTCACGTTGATCGCCACCGAACCGGACGAACAGACGGGGTTGCGCATGACCTATCTGGTCAACCCCGCAGGGGACACATTGACCAGCGTGGACACCGCCGAGGCCGTTGACAAACTGCCTGACGCGTCAACGCTGCAATCGCTGCTGGGGGTGCATAACGGGGTGCTGCGCGGCACCAGCGAAAACGGCGAGGGCCGTATGTTCACCATCGCAGAGGTTATCCCCGGCCAGCTATATGCCTTGGGCAGCTGGGCTGGCGACCAACTGCCGTCAACTGCGGCCATGAACCTTTGGCGATTGAGTTTTCCTGTCCTTATGTGGTTCGCGTCGTTGGCTGTGGTCATGTTCGCTGTTGACTATATGGTCGTGCGACACCTGAAGCGGCTGAATTCCCAGCTGCGCCGTTTTGCACTGGGCAATCGCGCGGAATTCCAGCGCCTGCCCGCCGAGGCGCCCTCGGAACTGCGCGAGATCGACTCGACCTTTTCCAAGATGGCCCTGCTGATCCGGCGCGACGAACGCGAACGCGAGGAAGCACTGACCGAAAAGACCATCTTGCTGAAAGAAGTCCACCACCGCGTCAAAAACAACCTTCAGCTTATCGCGTCGATCCTGAATTTGCAGATGCGCCGTTTGCGTGATCCGGACGCGCGCCAGATATTGAAAGGTGTTCAGGCGCGTGTGCGGTCGCTGGCCACTATCCACCGGTCCCTATACCAGCAGGAACGGATATCAGAGCGGCACGCGGCAGAGTTTTTTGACAGCATCCTGCAAGAAACACTCGCGCTGGCGCAGACAGAAGTGCAGGGCCTTAAGATCAACAAGGATTTCGGACCGGTCAACCTGCCGCATGACAAGATCATTCCGGCCTCGTTGTTGTTTGCGGAGGCGCTGACCAATGCCTGCAAATATGCCTCTTGCCCCGATGGGACAGGGGGGGATCTGGACATAACCCTGCGCAGCGATGATGGCGTAGCCGAGCTGATCGTGTGGAATTCCGTCGCGGGGGCGCTGGAACATGAACCCAGTGATGGCTTGGGGCGAGAGTTGATGACCGCCTTTGCCTTGCAAATTCACGGAGAGTTCGACATCGGACCGAAAGATCGTGACGGGCGGCACGGCTGGCAAGTCTGCCTGCGCGTCACCGAGGAGGTTCGACAGGACGATGCAGCGTCGTGACGCGCGTGCCGTCATACAAGCGTCGGGCCGGATATCGGGTATCAGGGCGCGCGTGCGGCATTTATTGCATGCTGCTCAAAAGTGGGAACCGGTTTTGAGCTTCGCGAACATGCAAAACCAATAAGTTAGAGCATGTCGCGTGAATACGAAT
>NZ_JBHYFM010000028.1:0-40580 GCF_051859525.1 Roseinatronobacter sp.
CCAGGGTTTCCAGCCTGTCCAGATCAGCGGACTGGCCATACAGGTCGGTCGGCACAATCGCCTTGGGCAGACGGTTTTCGCGTGACGCCTTCGCCAGTTCTGCGGCCAGCAAATCCGTGTCCACGGTCCAGCTTGCAGGGTCAAGATCGAAGAAACGCGGCACGGCCCCCAGATAATTCACCGGGAAAATACCCCCCGCGAAGGTCATGGACGAAATCCAGACCTCATCGCCCTGCCCCACCCCTGCAATGCGCAACGCCAGATGCAGCGCGGCCGATCCGGATGACAGGCCAACGCAATACACGCCCCCGCCCAGATATGCGGCGACCGCCTCCTCGAAGGCGTCAAGCTGCGGACCCAGCGGTGCCACGAAATTCGACGCGAACGCGTCCGCCACACAGGCCTGTTCATGGCCGGACATGTGGGGGCGGGACAGGTAGATGCGCATAAATTATCCTTTGATCAATGGTTTGGCGGGGTTGCCCACAACAGTCGCCCCCGCAGGCACGTCACGCGTGACAACCGCGCCCATGCCGACAATAGCGCCAGCGCCTATAACCAACGGCGTGTCAGGCGTGCCTTGGCGAAGAACCGCGCCCGTCCCGATATAGGCCCCGTCTTCTATACGGACATTGCCATTGCAACGTACACCGGGTGCGAAGGTCACGAAATCGCCGATGACGCAGTCATGCGCTACGTAGGAATAAATATTGGCGTGAAAATGGCGCCCGATTGTTGCGTTCGATGTGATGGTTGTGAAGCCGCACAACACCAACCCCTCACCTACACTCAGCGCGTCCAGCTCAATACTATTTGAAGCCCTGACATCGATAAATCCAACGCCTGCCTTCTGGCATTCTTCAGCCAGTTTACGCCTGATCCGGCCGTCTGCGATAGCCAGTGTCACAGCGCGGTCTTCCGCCGGATCCCTCAAGAACTCCGCGAAGGTCATACATCTGTGACCATTAACAATGTCATCTGCGGCTGCATCATCCACAAAGACGCATTGCGCGTCTGAAACGGCCTGAACCTGATGACGCAAAAGCGGCATTATTTCGCGCCCGAACCCGCTAGCACCATATACACCGTATAATTTCATCTCTTTTCTCCGGTAAATCTGGGCATCGTCGCATCACCCGCAGCAGAAATCCCCTCTCTCGTGACCACCTTGCGGATCGTCAGCCAGATGATCTTCAGATCCAGCCACAGGTTGCGATTGTCCACATACCAGACATCCAGCGCGAATTTCTGATCCCACGAAATCGCATTGCGCCCGTTGACTTGCGCCCAGCCGGTCACACCGGGTCGGACCTCGTGGCGGCGGGCCTGTTCGGGGGAATAGAGCGGCAGGTATTCCATCAACAATGGCCGTGGCCCCACAAGACTCATGTCGCCTTTCAGCACGTTCCACACTTCCGGCAACTCATCCAGCGAAGATGATCGCAGGAACCGCCCCAGCCGTGTCAGACGTTCGGCATCGGGCAACGCGCGGCCCTGCGCATCGACGGCATCGCGCATGCTGCGAAACTTGATCATCGTGAAAGGTTTGCCGTGCAGACCCGGACGGGTCTGGCAAAAGAAAACCGGCGCTCCCATCTGACGCCGGATCAGAACAGCGACCACGATCAGGACCGGCGACAGCAAAATCAGGCCGAATCCGGCACCCAGAATGTCCATCAATCGTTTCATTAAAATCCTCTCTTGACGCGGCGCACGCTCGTGTCAGGCGGTCTTTACCCGAATGCGCGATAGTGACCGCATGTTCAATCCGCCGCGCCTTGCAGCGCTGGCAAACCCTACAGGAGCGCCCATGAACCCCTTTGCCAACCGCACCGGATCGCTGTCCGGCCCCGCCACCGATGCCCTGCCGGTCACCCCCGATGACGCAACCGACCTGCCCCATATCGCCCTTGCGCTGTATGTGGAAACCGGCGGGGAAATCAGTGTTGATACAGTCAGGGGCGAAACACGCAGCCTGATCGTGGCCGACTTCGCGATCCTGCCCATAGGTGTGCGCCGTGTGCGCGCAACGGGCACAACGGCCAGCGGAATCCACGCGCTGGTGCTGGCATGAAACTTGTCCCTGATCTGTCCATCACATCCGCGCCGCACCGCGCACGGCATGGCTGGCATCCGGGCTGGCTGTTTCGCAATGGCGCGCAGGGCGCGTGGTATGATCCGTCCGACGCGGGCACATTGTTTCAGGACGCGGCGGGCGCCAGTCCGGTCACAGCCCCCGGCCAGACAGTCGGGCTGGTTCTGGACAAAAGCCGCGGGTTGGTGCGTGGCCCCAATATTGGCAGCCCCGCACAGGCGCAGTTTGCCGGCGCGACCGAATACGCCGCATATTCGGCCCCGCAGGATTATTACGAGATCGCGCGGACGCAGTCTGGCGGCGGCGAGGTTCATTTTGCTGTCCCTGTAGACCGGTCGGTCGAGATTGACATCGAGGTATTTCAAGAAGGCGGCGGCGCGGGAATTGTGCTGCGGGACGGAAGCAGCGTGCTGACAAGCGCCGGACCCGGCCACGGCAGGACGCGCCGCATTTTGCGCTGCCCTTCGGGCACCCTGCGGATCAACCTGCCCAGTTTCCCATTGGCAGCGCGGTTCCGCGTTTATGCAATCAGAACGCTGGCGGGAAACCATGCGACCCAACCCGTTACAACACGCAGACCCGTTTACGACCTGCTCGGGCACGCGCACCGGCTGCATTTCGACGGGATCGACGATTGCCTGCGTTTCGATCTGGGCTTCCCGGCATTGGACGGCATCCTGATGGCCTATGCGGGCGTGATTGGCACATCCGGCCGGATCATGAACCGCAGCACCAGCAACACCGACCTGTGGGCCAGCGCCTCTGGCAGGTGGGTTGCGTCATTCGCCAACGACACGCTTGACGGGGACGGGTATGGGGTCTTGCTGAACACCCCTCATGTCGGCAGGTATCATATCACAAACGACAGCGCAGCGCTTCGCTACAACGCCACACAAGGACCGGCTGTGGCGACACAGGGCAAGGCCGCGGTACTGAATGATATGGCCCTTGGCGCACGCGCGGACGGGGTCGCGGCCTGCGAGGCCGGATTAAGTGCAATCGTGATCCTTCAAGGTGGGCTTCCGCCGCCCCATGAAGGGCCGACACTTCAATATCTTGCAACATCAGCAGGGGTTTCCCTATGACGCAAATCCTGATCTGCACACCTGCCCCCCTTCGGGCGGACGCAAACGCCTTGATGTCCGCGCTCGGGAATGGCCCCGAGGATGGACACACATTCGACGCGCTCGGGTTTTCACACGACACCGGCAGCTATGCGGTCGCAGCATTCCGCGCCAGCGACACCTGGCTGTCGCGACTTCCGGCACCGCTGGCCCCGCCGGATTGGGCCGTTGACATGGATGCCGCGACACGCGCACAAGCCGCCCTGAAGATACAGAAGGCCGCAAACACCGCGACCTTGCCACAGGCCGGTTCGATCCTTGTCATCTTGGGGGCATCGGGGCGCGGCATGCTGGACCGGCTTGGCCTGACAAGCATCGACAACGACATCCAGCCCCCCGACTAAAGCTGCAACGCGTCGAGCATGGCTGCATTTACCTTGTGCACGTCGTATTTCTGCGCCGCCACGACATGCGACGCCGCCCCCATCCGTGACACCAGATCCGGCGACGCAAGAAACCGCTCCATGGCGCGTGTCAACGCGGCGCTGTCACGAACCGGCACCAAAAAGCCGTTTTGCCCGTCAGTCACGGTTTCGCGACAGCCCGGCGCATCGGTGGTAATGATGGCGCGGCCCGTGGCCATGGCCTCCAGCACAGTGCGGGGTGTGCCTTCGCGGTAGCTGGGCAACACATAGACATGGCACGCGGCCAGCGCTGCGCGCACATCCTCCAGCGGGCCATGCCAGATGATATGGCCCGCCGACACCCATTCTTCGACCTCGTCGCGTGAAATGCCATCAGGGTTCGGGTCCAGCCCGCCGACCAGATGGAACCCCGCGCCGGGCCATTTGCGGACCAGCGCAGCCGCCGCGGCAGCATATTCACGCAGCCCCTTGTCGCCCAGCAACCGCGCGATCAGCAAGAACTGTATCGGCCCGTCCGGCATATCGCGATGCGGGAACGCAGCCAGATCAATGCCCGAACCGTTCACAACCTGGACCGGCACATTGCGCGGCAATATGCCATGACGGGCCATGTCAGCGGGGTCGTCATGGTTCTGGAACGCGATCCTGTGCGCCCCCCGCAGCGCCAGCTTGTATAGCCTGCGCGCAATCTGCCGGATGACCGCGCGCTTGCCGCTGGCCTGTCCGGTGAAGGCATAACCAAGGCCCGTGATCAACGCCACACGGTGGGGCACGCGGGCAAGGCGGGCGGCCAGCCCCCCCCAGATCACCGGCTTGATCGTGTAGCCCAGATACACATCAGGACGCACACGCCGCATCAGGTGTGTCAGATGCACCAGCGCGCGAAGGTCACTGACCGGATTCAGACCGGTCCGCGCGAATGGCGCATCATGACAGATGACGCCACGCCCCTCCAGCCAGTCGCGGGTCGGCCGGTCGGCCGGCAAACCCGGTGCGCAGGCATGAACCTTATGCCCGCGCGCAAGGATCGCTTCGATCAGCGGCCCGCGGAAATTGCACAGCGAGCGGGAGGACGAGGCGAGGATGAGGAAGGTCATGGTTTATCCAGAGCAGACAAGGCCCTAGATTTATGCAATATGATGGCAAGCAGAACCCAGAACATTGTAAATCTCAAGCCCATATGAGTGAGTGAATATATAAGTGGCGCAGAAGCTGTGAGAAGCATTGCTATATTTGCCCTTCTAACAACAGAAAAAAGGTATGCCATGAATAGCAACAACCCTATAATACCATAGTTAAATAGCAACGCCCCAAATGATGAGTGAATCTCGTGCCTACCATGGGGAAAAAAACGCTCCTCATGAAGAGCAGACCCTGCCCCTAGAAAATTATACTCTGGAAAGTAAAAAATCCTTTGATAGTTTCTTTCTGTATACAGATCGTCAACCTTTGTCGCTGCACGCTCAATTCTTGATTCTAAAGTATTGGTAATTGCGCTGTCGAAATAGTTATCAAAGTTCACAAGTGCGAAGATTATTACGACCACACCAAGTGGCAGAGAAACAAACCCAACAAAGCTACGAGCGTTCGCGACAATCAGCGCTAAAACAAGGCTAGTTGCCGCTGCCATCGCCCCGAGTGACGCTGAGGACATCAACCCCACACCGCCGAGAACGTATCCGACTATAATTTTTGTAGCCGACATACGAAAATCGTTCAACACCATCAAACACGCTGTCGCGCAAATAGAAAAGTATGCAAGCTGATTTGGATTATTGAAGAAACCTGCATTCCTACCCATAGGATCACGTAGCGCTAGTGTCGCGCCTAGTGCAGACAGGGTAAGTGCAATGATTATGGCTTGTGAAATCAACCCCTGACCATTTTTTCCATCTCGTAAAATAAACAACGTCATTGAAGAAACAAGGACATTATATACCCAGAAAATTGGCTCCATTAAAAACAGACCGCTTGAAAAAACAATTGCCCAAACAATGCCAACCAAAGCAACCCATATACTCAAAAAAAATAAACTATTTGGGATAGACCCAAGCCCCATATCCCCACGATGGATTAATGCATAAAAGAATCCAAAAAGTATTGCCGACGACATCACAAAGTCTGCTGGCTGCGGCAACCCACTTTGAAATAAGTATATTGATGATGTCGAAATAGATATAAAATACAGAATCTTAACTATATTTAACAAAACGCGCCACCCTCAAGACAAAAAGACCCACCGAATCGTAGTTGCTATCGCCGCTGCCGCAAAAATTGCAACGAAAACGACTCTAAGAATCGAAATGGAATCAGCTATATTTATTCCAGCCCTTGACAGAAAAAGGGAAAGTGACACTAAATAAAACAAAAATCCCGATATAGCGTAGCTTTCAGCGATGTATATCTGTGCAATCGAGTATGCCGCAAACGTTGCGCCAACGCGCAACACAAGGCCAAAAAGCATTAACCCCAACATCGTCCGCTGCATCATCTTGACGTGCATGACCATTGACACCGGCCAGCAAAGCAGCTTCAAAATAAACCACGGCGTCATCCACATCACCAGCTCGCCCGCGCGCCGCCACTCCTCGCCGAAGACCAGCGCGAAGGCCGGGGGGGCTATGACGGCGATGAAGACCAGCGGCGCAACCGCGACCCGCGCCAGCCCCTTGAGCACATCTGTCGTGAATTCCGGCAGCCGGCCGGCGCGCATTTCTTCCGGTGCGCGCGACAAGTATACTTGTGCTATTGTCTTTCCTAGGAGCGTTACAGGCGCTCCCATCGCGCGCGTCGCCAGCAAAATAAATCCCGCCTCTGGCCCGACCAAGAGCACCGCAATCAATACCATCGGGATTTGTACTGAAGCATTATCTGCCAGCGCTTCCCAGGTCGAATATTGCGGAAAGCGGCGATACTGCCGCAGGGCTTGCGCCATTCCCGCGCGAGAGATGCCGCGCAGCGCGGGGCGGTCGCTGCGCCATGCCTGCCGCGCAAGGTTTACGCCTCCTGCCCCCGCCATCAATGCATGCCCCAGAAGCAGCCCGACCGGCCCCGCGCCTGTCCAGCCCAGCCCAAGCTGCGCGCCCAGCCCGCTGCCGGCCTGCATCATCCTTGTGCGCGCGATCGTGGGGAATCGCTTCTTGCGCGTGCTCCAGAACTGCAGCGCCGCGTAACTGCCCGCCAGCCACACCCCGAACGGCAAAAGCCAGCCATACGGGCGCAGGTGCGGCTGGCCAAGCGCCCCGAAAAACCAGCCACCGAAGGCGAATACACAAACACCGACCAGCAGCGCCGATCCCAAGGCCAGCCCAAGCGCCAGCGCCAGCAGATTGGCGGCCTCGGCATCATCCTGCGGCAGGGGAATGGCGATTTCCAGTCGCAGGCAGGCAATGACCGAAATCATCGTCAGCAGGGCAATATAGACAGCAAGAATGCTGAATTCTTCGGGTGAATACAACCGCGTCAGGACAGGCAGCGCCAGAATGGTCAGGGCTTGCGCAGCGGCGGTTCCCCCCACCAGAACACCAGCCGAACGCACGAAACTGCTGCGGCGCAGCGCCCCGATCCTGTCCTTTATGCTCATGGCCCGTTCAACCGGCGCTTTGCTTCAGCGCCGCGACAACAGTGCCGATACATGCATCAGTCAGATACGGATGCATCGGCAGGCTCATCACCTCATCCGCGGCGCGGTCGCCGTGGGGCAGATGGGCGGCGGGGTCGGCCACAGCGGGCTGGCGGTTCAGCGGCAGGGGGTAATGCACCGCAGTCGGGATGCCCGCATCCCTCAGCGCGGCCTGAACTGCCACGCGATCTTGCACGCGGATGGTGTATTGCGCCCACGCGCTCTGGCTGTGTGCGGCGATCTGCGGCGGGTCGATCCCGACCCCTCGTAGCGCTGTGCCATAGGCATCGGCGACACGCTGGCGGGCCATGATCTCGTCGTCCAGTATCCCCAGTTTCGGCAGCAGGATTGCCGCCTGCAGCGTATCCAGCCGCGAATTCACCCCCACGCGGACATGATGATAGCGGCGGTCCTGCCCGTGGCGCGCAATCTGGCGCAGCGCCATGGCAAGCGCGGGGTCCGAGGTGAAGATCGCCCCGCCATCGCCATAACACCCCAAGGGCTTGGAGGGGAAAAAGCTGGTGCAGGCGATGGTCGTCAGGTTGCAGGATTTACGGCCCTTGTAGCACGCGCCGAAACTTTGCGCGCCATCATCGATAACCGGAATACCGTATTGTCCAGCCACCGCATTGATCGCGTCAAAATCAGCAGGCTGCCCATACAGCGACACCGGAATGATCGCCTTGGTGCGCGGGGTAATCGCGGCCTCAAGCAGGTCGGGGTCCAGATTGCAGCTTATCGGGTCGATATCGACATAAACCACCCTTGCCCCCAGAAGCGCCGCCACTTCGGCAGTGGCGATATAGCTGAAACCCGGCGTGATGACCTCATCCCCCGGTCCGACGCCCAAGGCCCAAGGCCATCAGCGCGATTTGCAGCGCATCAGTGCCATTGGCGCAAGTGATGCAATGCGCGGCCCCTGTATAGGCAACAAGCCGTTCTTCCAGTTCGGACACTTCCGGCCCCAGAATATATTGCCCATGCGCCAGCACACGCGCGATCCCCGCCTCGATCTGCGGGCGAATGCGGTCTTGTTGCGCCGCAAGGTCAATGAAGGGGATCATGCGGGCGCCGCACTGCGCAAAACGCGGCCATCGCGCAACACATAGCTGTCACCGGTATGCGGACACACGCATTCAGCCTTGCCCGAAAGCGGCAGGTCCAGCCGTTCGCCAAAAGCACTCATCCAGCCGGTCTGGCGCGCAGGCGTTCCGACCATTAAGGCAAATGGGGCAACATCCCTGGTGACAACCGCCCCTGCACCAACGAAGGCGTATTCACCAATGGTGACCCCGCAAATGATGGTACAGTTCGCCCCAAGCGACGCGCCATGCTTTACAAGTGTATCCTTGTATTCGGTCTTGCGTTCAATCAGCGCGCGGGGGTTATGCACATTGGTGAAAACCACCGAAGGGCCACAGAACACCCCCGCTTCAAGCGTTACCCCGTCATACACGGACACATTATTCTGGATCTTGCAGCGGTCCCCGATGGTGACCCTGTTTCCCACAAAAACATTCTGTCCCAAGGACACGCCACAGCCAATTCGGGCACCGGCACAGACATGTGCGAAATGCCACACACGGCTCCCCTCGCCGATTTGCGCGCCGTCATCGACAATGGCACTTGGGTGTAGCGATATGTCCATCATTGTGCCCCTGTAACAAAAGGATGCCGTTCGCCGGTGGTCGAGATTGCGGCGCGACGAATATCCGCCACTGTCTGGATGGCGGTGCGGTTCTCGTCCAACCCGAACCCGCGGCCCGCCAGAATTTCGCTGTAGGAACGCGTGTGCAAATCCGTGAACCCGCCCGAAAACTCGATTTCCCCGCCGTCAACCGTGATCGAGCGGTAGGTGCGCTGGCCCTCAGTGCGCCGTTGTGCAGGCACATCATTCACATCGATCGACAGGAACCAGCGCACGCGGGCGTGTTCATATTCCAGATACCCCGCCGCCTTCGTGGGCGTGGAAAGATGGACGATATTGTGCTGCACAGCCCCGAACACAAAGTGCAGCATGTCATAGAAATGCACCCCGATATTCGTGGCGATCCCACCTGACTTGTGCTCCTCCCCTTTCCAGCTTTGCAGATACCAGTTCCCGCGCGAGGTGACATAGGTCAGGTCGACATCGAATTTTGCGTCATGACGTGCCGCCACCTTTTCACGCAATGCAATGATGACCGGATGCAGGCGCAGTTGCAAAATGGTGTGGATTTTCCGGCCGGTATCCTTTTCTATTTCGCCCAGACCATCAATATTCCAGGGGTTCAGCACCAATGGTTTTTCGCAAATGGCATCGGCCCCGGACCGCAGGGCAAACCGCATATGGCTGTCATGCAGGTAGTTTGGCGATGCGATCGACAGATAGTCCACACCCGTTCCGGCGCGGCGCAGCTTGTCGATATGCCGGTCGAAGCGCTCGAACTCGGTAAAGAACTTTGCTTCCGGAAAATGGCTGTCGATGATGCCCACTGAATCACTGGGGTCAAGGGCCGCAATAAGGTCGTTTCCCGTATCGCGGATGGCCGTCATATGACGGGGTGCGATATAGCCGGCCGCCCCGATCAAGGCAAATCGTTTCATGGAAATCCCCTTGTCAAAGTCGAATATCGCTGGCGTCTGCCGGCAAAAGGTATTTCAGGTCATACAGCACATGCGCATCCTTGCCGAAGCTGCGCAATTCGGCGGCGGACATCTGGCGGAACTGGTCATGCGCCACAGCAAGAACGATTGCATCATATGCACCTGCGTCGGGCGCGGTGATCAGGGACCGCCCGTATTCGTGGCGCGCCTCGGCGGGATCAACCCAAGGGTCGAATATGTCAACCTCGACCCCGAAATCACATAATTCGGCCACCACATCAACGACACGGGTATTGCGCAGGTCGGGGCAGTTCTCCTTGAAGGCCAGCCCCATCACCAGCACCCGCGCACCATGCACCTGAATGCATTTTCGCAACATTTCCTTGACAAGCTGCCCCGCCACATAGGCCCCCATCCCGTCATTCAGGCGCCGCCCTGCAAGGATGATCTGCGGGTGATAGCCGGTCGCTTCGGCCTTGTGGGTCAGGTAATAGGGGTCAACCCCTATGCAATGCCCGCCCACCAGACCGGGACGAAACGGCAGGAAGTTCCATTTCGTCCCTGCGGCCGTCAGAACCGCTTCTGTATCAAGCCCCAGCTTGTTGAAAATCACGGCCAGTTCGTTGATCAATGCGATATTCAGGTCGCGCTGGGTGTTCTCGATCACCTTTGCGGCCTCTGCCACGCGGATTGACGGTGCCTTATGCGTCCCCGCCGTGATGATCGAGGCATAAAGCGCGTCAACATACTCGGCAACCGCCGGAGTAGAGCCGGAGGTCACCTTGGTGATTGTCGGCAGCCGGTGCTGCCTGTCACCGGGGTTGATCCTTTCAGGGCTGTAGCCTGCGAAAAAATCGATGTTGAAACGCAGCCCCGAAACGCGCTCCAGCACCGGAACGCAATCCTCTTCGGTCGCACCGGGGTAGACTGTGGATTCATAGATGACCACATCGCCACGTTTAAGCACCTTGCCAATCGTTTCCGATGCCTTGATCAGTGGCGTCAGGTCCGGACGTTTATGCGCATCAATCGGGGTCGGAACCGTTGCGATATACACATTGCACTCAGCCAGATCACGGACATCATGGGTGAAATTCAGGTATCGGGCCGCGCGAAGGTCATCATCGCCCACTTCAAGTGTTGTATCATGGCCGCAACGCAATGTGCTGATGCGCGCGGTGTTGATATCGAACCCCATGACAGGTGTTTTTTTGCCAAATTCCACCGCAAGCGGCAAACCAACATAGCCCAGCCCAATGACGGCCAGTCGCGCATCATCAATTTTCTGATCAAACATTCCAGCCTCATGTACTATAATACTCGCGATACCACCGCACGAAGCGCGCCACCCCTGTGCGGAACGGTGTTTGCGGGCGGTATCCTGTTAAATTCTTCAACACCGAGGCATCGGCCCATGTTGCCGGCACATCCCCGATTTGCATCGGCATGTAATTCCGGATGGCTTTTTGCCCCAGTTCCTCTTCAATCGCTTCAATAAAATCCAGCAGGCGAATCTTGTCGGAATTTCCAATATTTACAATGCGGAACGGTGCTGCCGGTGACAGGCTGTCGCCTTCGACGGCCGTATCCTGACCACCGGGCACCGCGTCGATCAACAGGCGAATGCCGCGCACAAGGTCCGTGACATAGGTAAAATCCCGCCACATCTCGCCGTTGTTATAGATGTCGATGGGCGTGCCTTCCAAAATACCCTTGGTAAACTTGAACAGCGCCATATCCGGCCGCCCCCACGCCCCGTAAACAGTGAAGAACCGGAACATTGTGGTCGGCAGGCCATAGATATGGGCATAAGAATGGCCCATCGCCTCATTCGCCTTTTTTGTGGCGGCATAGATGGTCAGGGGGGTGTCGGCCTTTTGCGTTTCACCAAAGGGCATATCGGTATTCGCACCATATACCGAACTGGTCGACGCCATCAGCAGGTGGCGCACCTGAACTGCGCGCGCGGCTTCCATGACATTGAAGGTGCCGACAATATTGGCATCGATATAGGCGCGCGGGTTTTGCAGGCTGTAGCGCACACCGGCCTGCGCGGCCAGATGCACAATCACCTCCGGCTGCGCGGCGCAGGCCGCCCGACGCAGTGTGTCACTGTCCTCAAGCATTGCGCGCGTGAAGGTGAACTGCGCATGCTGGCCAAGGACCTCCAACCGGCGCTCCTTCAGGGTGACATCGTAGTAATCTGTCACCCCGTCGAAGCCGTGGACGGCCCACCCTTCTTGCAGCAGTAATTCTGCAAGATGAAACCCGATGAATCCGGCCGTGCCAGTAATGAATGCCGTTCTCAAATCACGGGCCCTTCTGAAAATGAACTATCCGCAAAAATCGTGGTTCTTATGTGGGGGGCAACGCGGCCCGAACACGCCCTTGCCCGCCCGACAGCTGAAACGGCAAGGGACAAGAGCATGTTGCTCAAAGGTGGGAACCGGTTTCGAGCTTATGGAACATGCAAACCAATAAGCATGTCGCGTGAATACGAAATTGCACATCCTCGCGCAGCGCGTCGCGCCGGGTGGTCAAACTACAGGGGCATTCTTGCAGGCTACCGCACAAGGACTGCCTGCAAGGCGCCTTGGGATCTCATGATCCTTGATGTAAAGCAGAAACAACATCACCGCTCAGCTTGAGAGGGTTACAACCTCGTTTCAAGAAGCGCAACAGGGAATCCCGCGTTCGGGGGGCCGCCGGTGCGCGGGCTGTTTTGCACGGGAACCAGTCAAAAAATACCATGCGCACAGTCGCACGCGCGAAGGCCACGCCCGAACAAGGGCCGAACGCGTCCACTGCGCAGGCGCGCCACATGATCGGAATTGACTTGGGCGTCATTTCACGATCCTTGAGCGTATGATCTATACCTTGCGGCGCATAGGGACATGGCTGGTGGCAGAATGGCTACTGGTGGTCCTGACCGGCCTGTTGCCGGTCCTGCTTTGGGCTGTTCCGACAGCGCCGGACAATCTGGTCCGGCTTGTTGACTGGAAAACAGTCGCGGCCCTTGCAGGGTTGATGGTGCTCAGCCGCGGGCTGGAACTGTCGGGGCTGATTGACCGGCTTGGGCGCATGGTGCTTGCAAGGTTGCGCAGCGCACGCAGCCTTGCATGCGCCCTTGTGGTATTCGCGGCCCTGCTATCAGCGGTTGTGACCAATGATGTCGCACTTTTCGTGACCGTGCCGCTGACCCTCGGGCTGGCGCGGGTTGTTGCTTTGCCAGTGGCGCGGCTGGTCATATTTCAGGCGCTTGCAGTGAATGCAGGCTCCGCACTCTCGCCTGTGGGCAATCCGCAAAACCTGTTCCTGTGGCAACGGTCCGGCGTGGGGTTTTGGGACTTCACATTTGCCATGCTTCCCATCGCCGGTTCCATGCTGGTGCTGGTGCTTGCCCTTGTTCCGCTGGGCTTCAATCGGGTCCGGCTGGCGTTGCAGGCTGCGCCGGACCGGATGGCAGTGCGGCGGCCGCTGATGCTGGTCTCGCTTGGGGCGTATCCGGTGTTCCTGCTTGCGGTGAATGCAGGGGGCGCGGTGATCGGGGCAGGCGTTGTTACCGCCGCCTTTGCCCTTGCCTTTCGGGATGTGCTGCGCGGGGTGGACTGGCCGCTATTGCTGGTCTTCGTGCTCATGTTCATAAATCTGGGACTGTTTGGCCAACTGCCTGCGGTTGCAGCGCTTGCCACGGCGTCCATGGAATGGCGCGGCGGGGCCTATGCCATCGGCGCAGTGCTGTCACAGGGCATGTCGAATGTGCCCGCCGCGATCTTTCTGGCCCCGTTCACCGATGACTGGCGCGCCCTTGCCTGGGGCGTCAATGTCGGCGGTTTTGGTCTGGCGATCGGGTCGCTTGCCAATCTGATCGCGTTGCGGCTGGGCCATCAGCGCGGGATCTGGCGCGAGTTCCACCTGTGGTCGGTTCCGGTCTTCGCTGCAAGCCTTGCCATGGGCGCGGGGCTGCTGGCCATGTGACACACCGCCTGATCGGGCTGCCGCTGCGGGCAAGCGCATGGGGGCAGACACCGGACGGCGCTACCCCTCGGCCTTCTCGGCCAGTGTCAACCAATCCTCCTCGGCGGCGGCAAGCTTCTCCTGACGTTCGGTCAGGGCCTCGGTCGCCTTGCGAAATTTCAACGGCTCGCGGGTAAAAAGCGCAGGATCTGACAGTAATTCTGTCAGTTTTGCGATCTCGGCCTCCAGACGCGCGATTTCGGCAGGCAGTTTTTCCAGACGGTGCGCCTCGGTATAGCTTAGCGCCGTCTTGCGCTGCTCCTGCTTCGCGCGCGGCTTGCCCTTCTCGACGCTGCGGGGCGCACTGCCCGCCTGCGCGCCGCCCGCGCGCGCCGTGCCCTCCGGGCGCTGCGCGACATAATCCGACCAGCCACCGGCATAGGCCGTCACCTGACCGGCCCCTTCAAATACCAGCGTCGTGCTGGCCACACGGTCAATGAAATCGCGGTCATGGCTGACCAACAGCACGGTGCCGTCAAAATCGCCCAACAAATCCTGCAACAGGTCCAGCGTTTCCACATCCAGATCATTGGTCGGTTCATCCAGAACCAGCAGATTGGCCGGTTGCGCCATGATCCGCGCCAGCAACAGCCGCGCCTTCTCGCCGCCCGACAGCGACCGCACGGGCGCGCGCGCCTGCGCCTCATCGAACAGGAATTCCTTAAGATAGCCCACCACATGCTTGGGCGTGCCGCGCACCATCACCTGATCGGCCTGCCCCGACACGCGCATCAACGGGTCGCCCGTCAGGTTTTCCCACAGGCTGGCATCAGGGTCCAGCTGCGCGCGGCTTTGGTCGAATATCGCCGTTTCCAGATTGGTGCCGCGCCGGATGGTGCCGCTATCGGGATCTTCCGCGCCGGTAATCAGCCGCAACAGCGTGGTCTTGCCCACACCATTTGGCCCGACAAAGGCCACACGTTCCCCGCGCATGACCCGCAAGGAAAAATCGCGCAGGATCACCCGCCCGTCATAGGCTTTGGTCACGCCGTCCAACTCCGCCACCAGCTTGCCCGACGGCGCGGCCGTTTCCAGCGCCATGGCGGCCACGCCCTGACGCTTGATCTGGCTGGCCCGTTCATCGCGCAGCGCCGCCAGCGCGCGCACGCGCCCCTGATTGCGCTTGCGCCGCGCACTGATCCCCTCGACCGCCCAGCGCGCCTCGGCCTTGATCTTGCGGTTCAGCTTGTGGCGGGCCTCGTCCTCCTCGGCCCAGATCTTGTCACGCCAGTCCTCGAACCCGTCAAATCCGGCCTCTCGCCGGCGCACCTGCCCGCGATCCACCCATAATGTTGCCCGCGTCAAGGCCCGCAAGAAGGCGCGGTCATGGCTGATCAGCACAAACCCCGCGCGCGTTTCGCGCAGCCGCGCCTCCAGCCAGCCGATGGCGGAAATATCCAGATGGTTCGTCGGCTCGTCCAGCAACATCAGTTCCGGCGCCTCGGCCAGCAGTTTCGCCAGTGCCGCACGACGCCGTTCCCCCCCCGAGGCCCGCGCGGGGTCCAGATCGGGGTTGAAATCCAGCCCTTCGGCGGCCATTTCGACCTTGTAATGCTCGGCCGGGTCCAGCCCCTGACAGGCATAGGCCCCCAATGTGGCAAAACCCGAAAAATCGGGGTCCTGCTCCATATAGCCCACCGACACCCCGGGCGAGAGGGCGCGCGCCCCGCGATCCGCCTCGACCAGACCGGCCATGACCTTCAAAAGGGTGGACTTGCCCGACCCGTTGCGCCCCACCAGCGCCACACGGTCGCCGGGCTGAACCACAAGATCAAGCCCGTCAAAAACGGGGTCCCCCCCGAAGGTCAGGGAAATGCCGGATAACTGAAGAAGGGGTGCTTGTGCCATGCGCGCGGTATAGGCGCGTGCGCGCGCAGGGAAAAGCGGAAATTTGCGATTGGCGCGCACGGGGGAAAGGGGCAGTGCAGCGCCCTACCCCTGCCGCGCCGCACGCCACAGTTCGAGCGCGGACAACACGCAAGCCAGCGCTTGTTGATAGCGCGGCGCGGACGGGCGCGCACGGCTGGCAGCGGCATCAGGCGCGCGCGCCAGTGCCACAGCCATCAATGTGCCATTGCCAAGGCGCGGATGCACCCGCCCCGAATGCTTGCGATAGCAATCCGCACTATGCGCATCCGCCAGCAACCCCGCCATCACCTGCGGCCAGTCACCGCAAGGGCACGCCAGCAAGACGCAGGCGGCCGCGTGCATATCGCCATGGGTGATTTCACGCATCACCGGACCCGCAGCGCCATCCGGCCCGCGCGCGGATGGCAAGCTGTGGCACGCATGTGCCACAGCGGGGCGGGCGGGTGGGCCATCTGCGCGGGGGCCGGATGGCGCTGCGGGTCACAGCGTGACATCCAGCCGCGCGAATGGCCCCGCGCCCACGATGTCGGACAGTTGCGCCACCTCGACCCCGAAGGACGTGCCTGCCCCGTCGGCCTGCTGCGCGGCCAGTGCGTAGCTCCAGGCCGGGCTGTCCACCAGCTGTTCGCGCAGCACCTGCCCGCCCTGCACCACACGCAGCGCATAGCGTTCGGCCACTTCCGACAGCGCCACATCCGCCGCCCCCCAGCCATCGCCACCGCGCCGCGTGCGCCGCACCCAGGTGATCGCCACATCGCCCCCCGCCTGCACCTGTGCACGCAGATGCACCGGCCGGTAGGGGCGCAGCCCCACGCCTGCAAACACCGCAGTTTGGTCACGATGGCTGGCATCACTCAGCGGGCGGCTGGCAGGCCCGATCCTGTAGCTGCGCTCCAGCCCCAACGCGTCCAGCGGCAGGCCAAGCTGCGCAAGCCGGTCGTCCAGCATCACCACCACCGCGCCTGCCTGCCAGACCTGCGGCATCACCCCGTCCGTGCCCTGCTGGCCGCGCAACCGCAGCCGCAGATCATAGGTGTCGGGCGCCACCAGTTCCGCCTCGGAAAACTGGAACAGCTCCCAATCCCCGCCCGCCCCTATGGCCATCACGTTTGCCCCCGCCAGCACATCATGCGGCGCGCGGCTGTCCAACTCTCCCGACAGCATATGCACGCGCAGCGCAGGCCCGCGATCCCATATCCCTGCCGGCGCGGCAAACAGCGCGGTTTGCGTGATCCCCACGCGTGCCGGCGCCCCGATCACCGCCTCCAGATCAAACGCGCCAGCGGCACGCGCGCGGTGCACGGCCACCGCCCCGCCCCAGGGTTGCGCGGTCACCGCCAGCCATGGGGCCTGCGGCACTTCCTCGCCGGTGATCAGCGGCAGGTCCAGAAACAGCGCCTGCACCGGCGCGGGCGCTTCATAGCCTGTCAGCATCTCGCGCGCGCCGTCTGTGTCGCCCCAGCCATACAGGTCCGGCTCCACGCGGGTGGCCTCGACCTCTCTCGCGTCGGACAATGTGGCGCGGTCAATCCGCCAAAGCCCCGACACCACATCCGGCCCGTCATCATGGTCCAGCGCGACCACATCGCCCGCGCCCAGACGGCTGGAGGGGGGCAGCGCGAACCGCGCCGTGTCGCGCGCCACGCGCGATTCCGCCAGCCAGCGCTGCGCGATCAACTGCGCCTCGCCCGCTGTCATGACCAGCGGCAGGTCGGACCCCGCCGCGCGCAGCGCACTGTCATCGGGAAACGCCGCTTCGGCCAGCCGCAGGTCGAAATCCGCGCCTTCCTCGACATAGCCCAGCCGGATGCGCCCTGTCAGATCGGCCTGTGGCGCGCGCAGCAGCGTCAGATCCCCCGCCTGCCCCTGCACCAGATCATCGCGCGTCAGCCGCGCCTGCGCGCGGCCATGGCGCATGGCAAACACCAGTTTGCCGTCGCGTTCCGCAGCCTCGACCCCGTATGCCAGCATCAGCGATTGCACCATCGCGCGCGCACTGTCCGTGGACGGGGCCGCGAACCCGCGCACCACGCCATGCACGCGCGACACATCCACATCCCGCAGACCGGCCTGCGCACAGATCGCCGCAATCACCGCATCCAGCGGCTGGCCCGTTGCGCGCCCCGTCAGCCAATGGCCGCGCGCCCAATTCGCCCCGTCCGACCACAAGCCCCGATTGCCCGGAAACCACGGATAAGGCCGCGCATCCCATGCCCATGCATGCGCGCGCGACATATCGACCATTGGCCCGCCATAGATTTCCGACACAGGGTTATGCGCGGGATCGGCCCAGTATTCGCCCATTGCACGGAAATATTGCATCTGGATGGCGTCATCACGCCAGCCGCGCGAAAAATGCGGCACGAAACTCTCGCTGGATTTGGGGTCGACAAACACATTGGGCTGGTTGGTGCCCCGATCAATCGCGGCGCAGCCATATTCGGTAAACCAGACCGGTTTGGACCGCGGCACCCATGCCGTGGGTTGGGCGCTGCGCACGCCATTCACGCGGTCATGGTGGTCATTGCCCCACCAGCCCGCCAGATCCTTGGTGCGCCAGATCCAGTCCTCGGCCCAGCCGGACGCATCGACAATCGGGGTGCGGTTTTGTGCAGCGCGGTCGGCGTCGCTGGCATAATACCAGTCATACCCCTCGCCGCCCGCGACATTGGCCTTCAGATAGGCCAGATTATGCACATCGCCCCAATGCGCATCCAGATGGTCGGTCCCGTCCCGCCAGTCCGACAGGGGCATGTAATTGTCGATGCCGATAAAATCGATAGTGTCATCGGCCCAAAGCGGGTCCAGATGGAAGAAACGGTCCCCGTCCGCCGTGATATAGCCGAAATATTCCGACCAGTCGGCGGCATAGGTCAGCTTGACATCCGGCCCAAGGATGGCGCGCACCTCGGCGGCAAGGGCGATCAGGGCATCAACGGCGGGAAAGCTGTTGTCCGCGCCCCGAATTTGCGTCAGGCTGCGCATTTCCGAGCCGATGCAAAACGCATCCACACCCCCCGCCGCCGCGCATAACGCCGCCTGATGCAGGATGAACCGCCGGTAGCGCCACTCGGATGGGCCGGAATAGCTGATACTGCTGCCGGAAATGGCGAAATCGCTGGCCGACGCGGTGCCGAAAAACGCAGCCACCTCGGCCGCCGCTGCGGCTGTGCCGTCGGTGCTGTCGCTTTGGCCTGCGGCCTTGGCGGTGGTGATGCGTCCGCGCCATGGCAAATGCGGCTGCGCACTCGCGTCCGACCACGGGTCCGGCAGGGCATTTCCCTGCAAGATATCCATCAGGATGAACGGGTAATAGACCACCTTCTGCCCGCGCGCCTTCAGCGCCGCAATCGCCTGACGCACCGATGCATCTGACGGGGTGCCCCCGTAAACCAGCCTGCCGTCCACGCGGGGCACTTGCGGGGTTTGCGCGGCTGTGCGCCCTGCAACAACCCACGGCGCGGCAGGGGCCACGCGGTCGGAATATTCAACCTTGGGTTCGATCCGGCAGTCCCCCGCGCGCAGATCATCGCCAAACCATGACACGATCAGCAGGCTTGATCCGCAATCCGGCAATTCGCGCGCCAGCGTATCGAGCGAGGCCAGCAGGTCAACCCGCCCGGTGGGGGAGTTCAGGTTTTCGGGCACTTCCTTCGGGCGGTTCAGCAGCGCGGGGCCTTTTTGGGTATAGACGGGCGTGGTGGACAGCGCGAAATCCCCGCTGCCGGGCATCAGGGCCACCGCGCGCACATGACCGGCCAGCGTCTGGGGGTGGTCGGCAGGTGTGGCGCGGATCACTTCAAAACTAAGCTGCGGCACGCGGTTGCCATAGGCCCCAAGGGCCAGATCCTCGATCACGACATAGGCAATCCCGCGATAGGCAGGCGCGTGCCCAGCGCCCTGCACCGCGTCAATCAGCGGGTCGGGCAACTGGTCCTCGGTGCCGGTATAGATGCGCAGGTTCAGATCCGCAGGCGTTATTTCCTGCCCGTCCGCCCAGATACGCCCGACCCCCAGAACGGGGCCTTCGCACAGCGCCACCGCCAGCGACACCGAATAGCTGTAGCTGCGCACCGTGGGTTGCGGCGGCGTCTTGCCCCCGCCGCCCCCGCCCCCGCTGGTGCGCCTGCGTTCCACGAAATCGCTGGCCCAGATCACCTGACCGCCCAGCCGCACGCGCCCCCAGACCTGTGCAACAGGCGTGCCGTCAGATGCGCCGGTCAGGCGCAGCCGGTCCATGCGCCCGCTTTCCACGATTTGCGAACCGCCCCCCGCGCCCCCCATCAGGCGCTGGTCGATCATGCGCCCCACCGTTGCGCCCACCGCGCGCCCGATAACCATGCCCGACAGGCCGAACACCGCCCCGCCAAACCCTGATCCGATGGCCGCACCGGCCGCTGCAAGCACTATGGTTGCCATGATAAGCTACTCCGTTGTCACCCTGTTGGCAGGGCGGGAAAATCAAACCGCGCCACGATGCGCCGCGCCCATGGGGCAGAAAGCGGCGCCTCGGTCACGCCGGCGCGCGGGCAGGCATGGACAAATGCTGCGCCCCCGCGCGATTGCAGGCCCAGATGTTTGGCCATGGCATTGGGGCCCATGCGAAACAGCAGCACCTGCCCGTCACAGGGCTGCGGCACTTCGGCCAGATGGGTGCGCAACGCGGCCCAAAGCGGCTCCACCCCCGCCGGTTCGGACCAGTCGGGCACATAGGGCGGCACATCCGGCCCCGCACGCCCGTAAAGCGCGCACCACACACCGCGCACAAGGCCCAGACAATCCGCCCCTGCCCCGCATAGCGCCGCGCGGTGGCGGTAGGGGGTGCCGATCCAGCCGCGCGCAATCGCCAGCGCGCGCGCGTTCAGATGGGGTGCTGGGGCCATCATCCTAGCCCCTGATCCTGCCGCCGCTATTGGGCTGGCCCTGACGGGGATAGGCCGTCATCCAGTCATCGCCCGGAATATGGGGAAAGCCGCGAAAATTCAGGAAATTGGCAAATTTCAGGCGGCAGCTGTCCGCCTGCTTGTCACAGCCCGCTTCCAGCCGCACCAGATCGCCCGCCACAAGCGGCGCGCGAATGCTGTCCCACAGCGTGATCACGCGCGCCCCGTCCGCGTCCGTCCGGTCCGTCCGCACCAGCCCCACCAGCCCCGCCGCCTGCCCGCTTTGGACAAGAACGCGGCCATGGTTGAACCAGCCTGCGGTGAAGGATGGCAGGGCGGCAAAACGCAACACCCCGCCCGCCGCAGCAACCAGCGGCACCTGCGCAAAATACCCCGGCGTGTTCAGGTCGAACCGGCACGCGCCATCCCCCAGCACCGCCGCACAGGCCGCGTGATAGACGCGGCCGCCCTGGGTGTTCAGAACCTCGGACAGCCCGCGCAATTCGACGCGGAAGGCCCCGCCCGCGCGCGTCACCTCGCCCAGAGTTCCGCGAAACAGGATCTGGCGTTGCGCCACATCGGCCCAGTTCACCTGCCAGATGACCAGCCCCGCCCCGTCATAGCGCCCCGCCATGATGTCAGACTCGCGCAGGCCCGCATCCGTCAGCGCGCCAACAGCTTCGGAATTGTCCACCGCCAGCCCTGTGACCTGTTCCAGCGCACGCGCCGACAGGCCCGAATGCGCGGCAAATGTCACGCCGTCAAAGGCCAGATCGGTGTCATGGTCGGTGAACCCCAGCACCACACCATCGGCGCGCGTGACCGCCCATGCGCGCGCAACCGTGGTCGCGCCGCTGTCCAGATGGGGGTGCAGGCCGGTCATAGGCGCACCTCGATCAGCGGCACTTTGGGCACTTCGCCCGCGCGGAAACTGGCCACGGAAATTTGCAACATGTCGGTGTCAAACCGCACCGGCACATCGAATTCGAACCCAGCGCGGATTTCCACGCCGTTTTCGGGCGGGCGCAGGAAGGTGATGACCCCGCGCGCAGTGTCCACGCTGTAGTCATCGCCTGCCTGCAACGCATCCTGCCCCACCGCAGCCAGAACACTGCCCGCAACGGGTTTGGTGACCGCGCGCCAATAGGTCTGCGCGCCCGATGCATAGCCCTTGCGCAGCGCGAAATCGCGCGTCTGCCCGTCGCCATGGCCCAGCAACTGGTCCTGCGCTGTGACCGCGACCGATGCGGGCGCGGACCGGAAATCGCCCCAATCCTTCCAGCGGAAGGCATGCAGCATGCCGTGGCGGGCCTCGAAAAACGCGATCAGGGTTTCCAGATCATCCAGCGCGCGCAATCCCGTTCCCGCGTCATAGCGCCTGCGCGATGCGGACCACGGGCTGTTGCGTTCTTCAAACCCGTTGGCAAGGCGCACGATTTCGGTGCGCCGTTCCGGCCCGCCCAATGCCCCGAAACTCAGCGCGGGCGGAAATCTTATGTCGTGAAATGCCATGATGCGGCGTCCTTTTGTCTGGTGTCAGCGGTTGCGCTGGCCCTGGGCCAGCAGGCGCGACATTTGCGCGGCAATCTGGGTCTGGCTGCGTTCAAACCCCGCCACATCGGGGGTCGAGACATTGATGGTGACATTCATGCCGCCGCCGCCCCCACCTGCCGCGCGCACGCCCAACCGCCCGTCAGGGCCGCGCGACAGCGGCATGATGGCTTCTGGTCCGGCCTCGCCCATCAGTCCTGTGGCACCGCCGCGCATGGGAAACACTGTCGCCTGACTGACCACGCCGCCCTTGGCAAAGGGCATCACGCGGCCCGCGCTGAACGCGCCGCCCTGCGCGAATGGCATGACCGACCCCATCATCCCTGCCACCCCTTGGGCCAATGCGGACCCGAAGGCGTTTTGCACAGGGCGCATGGCGGTATTATAGACCGATTGCGACATGCTTTGCGCCACACCGCGCAGCGCGTCCTGCAAGCGCATCCCGTCAAACACCACCCCGTCAAAAGCCCGGCGCAGGCCGGACCCGAAATTGCGCGACAGGCTGTCAACCTCGCGCCCCGTGAAGGTCAGGCTGCGGCCCAGCTGCGCCAGTTCGGCGTCAAAATCGGCAACCAGTCCGGCAGACTGCCCAAGGCGGGTTTCAAGCGCGTCGATCTGGGTTTCAAAATCGGAAATGCGGCTCATGGTTGTGGCCCTTTCACTTGGTCGGGATAGCGCGCGGCCAGATCTTCCAGCCGTGCGCGGGTCAGCGGCGCGGGGGCGCTGTCCAGCCCCAGCATGATCATCAACTCCACCGGCGTCAGCGCCCAGAAATCGCGCGGATGCAGGCGCAGCCGGTGCAGGCCAAGGCGCATCAGCGCGGGCCAGTCAAAGGGGGGCGGGGTGCTGTTCATTGTGGCGGGGTGAAGGCATGGGCCAGCAGGCTGGCGGCCACGCGGGCCGCGCCCTGCAAGCCGCCGTCAATTTCGGCGCTGACCAGATCGGCAGCGCTGCCTTGCCAGCCGCCCCCGCGCAACCCCGCCACCACCAGCGCCAGCACGTCACGGCTGGAAAACTGCCCCCCTTCGAACCGTTCGACCAGCGCCAGAATCGTGTCGGCCTGCAGGGCGGTTTCCAGTTCCGCCAGCGCGCCCAGCGTCAGGCGCAGCACATGGGTTTGCCCGTCAATGCTCAGCGTTACCTCGCCTGCGAAAGGGTTGGCCATGATCATGCCGCCACGAAATCAAGCCGGCCTGCCGATGCCAGCGACACTTCGAATGTGGCCTCGCCGTTATGGCTGCCTGCGTAATCAAGGCCGGTAATCATGAACGGCCCTTCAATGACGCCGAAATCGGGGATGATGACCTGAAACGCGGGCGTTTCGCCATTGAAGAAGATGGCGCGCGCGCGTTCATCCGTGCCCGCATCGCGAAACACCCCCGCGCCCGAAATGCTGGCCGATTTCGCGCCAGCGCCCCCCAGCAATTCGCGCCAACCCCCTTGGGACGACAGCGATGTGACATCAATCGTTTCGGCGTTGAAGGACACGCGCGTGGCGCGCAGCCCTGCCATTGTTTCAAACTGGCCGTCACCAGTCATGTCGACCTTGATCAGCAGGTCCTTGCCGTTCTGTGCGCCCATGGCGATACCTCCGGGGAAAAGGGAAATCAGGTGTTGTCTTCGACCCGCGCGCGAAAGCGCAGGTCGATGCGGCGGGTCAGGTTGCCTTCCAGCTTGCGCGCCTGCGCGCGGTCAAACCACAGCCCCACCAGACGCCCGCGCGCCAGCGCAGGCAGGGGCTGTGTGGCCAGCACATCGCAAATGCGCGCGGCAATATCCTTGGCGGCCAGAAAACCGGTGGCATTGGTGACCACCGCAATGGTCAGCCGGTGTTCGGCGCCCGCCGCCGTTTTGTCGGACCGGTCCACCGCGTCTTCGGTGCCGATCAGCGCATAGGTTGCGGGCGGTGTGGCGGGCGGGATGGCGTCATAGATCGCGCCCTGCAACGCCGCTTGCAGGGGCGCGTCATTGGCCAGATGCTGGAAAATCGCGGATTGCAGCGCGGGGGCCATGGCGTAGCTCATGCGGGGGCCTCCTCAATGGCGGTGCAGATCAGGTGGCGGCCTTGCGGGTCGGCTTCGGCCACGGCCAGAATGCGGAACACACGCGCGCCTTCGCGCAGGCGCTGGTCGGGGCGGGGGCGGCGGGTGGACCCGTGCGGGGCCGCGCGCAGGGTGATGCGCAGCCGCACTTCGCCCGAAGGGCCAAGCGTGGCCAGACGTTCGCGCCCGCTGCCTGCACGGATATCGGCCCAAAGCGTGCCAAGCGCCTGCCATGTGGTGGAAAACCCGCCAGCACCATCAGGCACCGTCACAGGGGTTTCCAGCACCAGCGCGCGGGTCAGCGCAGGCGCATTCATGCCCTACCCCCCATGCGGATGTCGCGCCAGCGTTCCAGCAGGGCGCGGATGCCGAAATCCATATCCTGCGCGCCGCCAGTGTCGCGGTGTTCATAATATTGCGCGGCCAGCAGCAGCACGGCCTGGCGCAGATCGGCGGGAATATCCGGCCATGCGGGGCCAAACCCCGCTGAAAACGCGATTTCCACTGCACCGCGCGACGGGATCGCGGGCAGGGCGGCACCTGCGGCCACAATGCGCGGGCGTGCGCCGTCCGCTTGCAGGATGTAGCGATCCGCAGGCACAAGGGTTTGCGCGCCGGAACGGTCGCGCAAGGTCAGCGCACTGACCGCCACCACAGGGGCGCGGGGCAGCACCTGCGCATAGTTATCGCGCCAGCACGTCAGGCGCAGCGTGTAGTCGCGCAGGAACAGCGCGCGCGAAACGCGCCCTTCGACGCAGTCCAGCGCGGCGCGCAGATACTGTTCCAGCAGCGCATCTTCGCTCACGCCATCGGCAAAGCCCGATGACAGGCGCAGATGATCGCGAAACGCCGCCACAGGCAGCGCGGCAGGGGGAATGGGGCTTGTTGCTTGCAGGTCCATGACAGCAGCCTTTGCGCAAGGGTCAAAATGAAAACGGGGGCACGCGGTGCGCCCTGCCTGCATATGCAGGGGCGCGAGATGGGGCACCGGACAGACAGAACCTGCCACCGCGCGCCCCCTGCCCGCCTATGCGCCCGAATGCGGCGCGGCGGGATGGGATGGGGACAGGGCTGCGCAACAGCCCTGATCACCCGTTAGAGCATGTTCGAGAAGCTCAAAACCGGTTCCCACTTTTGAGCGACATGCACTAGCTGGCAGCGAATTTCAGCAGCTTGATCGCCTTGAAATCGGACACATCGCCGCCCACGCGCTTGGTGGCATAGAACAACACATGCGGTTTCGCGCTGAACGGGTCGCGCAGCACCCGCATGTCGGGGCGTTCGGCAATGGTATAGCCCGCCTCGAAATCGCCGAAGGCAATGGCGCAGGCATCATTGGCAATATCGGGCATATCCTCGGCCACCAGCACCGGATAACCCATCAGGCGCGCAGGTTCACCCGCCGCCAGCCCGTCCGACCACAGGAAACGGCCATCGGCATCTTTCATCTTGCGCACCGCGCCTGCGGTTTTGGAATTCATCACAAATACCGCATTCGCGCGGTAGCTGGCGCCCAGCGCATAGACCAGATCGACAATCGCATCCGATGCATTGGTGGCGGCGAAATCGCCTGCGGCCCCCGTTGCGATATAGCCCAGACTGCCCCATTCCCAGATTTCATCAGGAATGTCGGAATGCGTCAGGAACCCGCGCGGCTTGTCCACGCCGTCCCCGTTGATGAAGGCCGCGGCTTCCGCACGCGCGAATTTCGACGCGATGCGCGCGGCCAGCCACCCTTCGATGTCAAAGGCGCTGTCATCCAGCAGGCGCTGGCTGGCCTTGGGCATGGCCGACAATTCATGCAGCCGGATGGGGATGCGGTCAATCTTGGGGGTATCGGAATCAGCAGTGGCCAGGGCCTCGGTCGCCCAGCCGGTGGACACATCCGTATGATCGACCAGCACATCGAACGATGTCGATTCCACACTGACCACTGACGCAATCGCGCGGATGGATGCGGTCGCATGCAGCACGCCGCGAATGGCCTGCGCGGTTTCAGGGTCCACCAGATAGCCGCCATCGGCAGCAATCTGGGTGTTCAGGCCCTTGGTGTCCAGCTCCAGCCCGCGCATGGGGCTGTCATCGCCCGAGCGCAGATAGGCGTCGAACGCCTTGTGGTGCAGGGTTGCGCCTGCATCTGCACCGCTCAGGGCGGGGCGGGCGGGGGAAAGGGCAGTCTTGCGGTCCAGCATGGTCAGTCGCTCTTCATGTTGTTGGAACTTTTGGATGATTTCAGCCTGAAAGCCGCCGAATTCGGTGGTGAAGTCCTGTAGGGCGGTTTTCAGTTCGGGCGCGTCCGGCGCGGATGTGCCGGTCTGGCCCGCAGCCGGTGGCGCGGGGTTGGTCATGTCGCTCTCCTGCGGATGGGAAACATTGTTGCGATCAGGGGCTACAGTAGCGCAGACACCCCAAGATCAGGTGAAGCCAGCGTGCGCAGCCCCTACAGGCGCGCAACAGCGGCGCGCGCATCGCGCAGGCTGGCGGTTGCCGTGGCCAGCCCTGCCAGCAGGTCGGATTTCACGCTGATGCGCGCCTGCGCCAGCATGGGAAAGGTCACCAGACTGACCTCCCATAAATCCAGTTCAATCAGGTTGCGCCCGCCAGTGGCCAGCGCCTGCGCGCGCACCGTGCGGTAGCCAATGGACAGCCCGTCCAGCGCGCCCGCCTGCACCAGCGCCAGCGCTTCGCGCGCGCGCGCCACATCGGGCAGCAGACGGCCCTTGACGAACAGGCCATGGGCATCCTCAATGACCTGATCCCAGATGCCGATGGGCTGGGCGGGGTCGTGTTGCCACAGCATGCGCACATGATCACCGCGCGCGGCCAGCCGTTGCAGCGATGCGGCGTAAGCCCCGCGCTGGACCGTGTCGCCGCCCTTGTCGCGCTGGCCGAACACGCTGGCATAGCCCGCGATGGCGTGCCCGTCACTTAGCGTCAGGCCGGTGTCGGGTTTGCAGAATTTATATTCCATAATGCCCCCTTTCATTGGGTTGCAGCCAGCAATGCCAGCGCGCCATGCAGCAACACACCTGCGGCCACGGCATAGACCGCCAGCCACAAGCGCCGCTCCAGCCGCTCGACAGCGCTTTCCAACCGCGTCATGCGGAATTCCAGCGCTTCCTTGCGCACCTCGAACACGCGTTCCTGTGCGTCAATGCGCGCCTGCGCCGCTTCAAAACTGTCATACAGATAGCGCGACCCGCCAATCTGGCGGCGCGCACTCATGCCCCCTCGACGCGGGCGGGCAGGCCCAGAAGGGCGCGTTTTTCAGCGTCATCCAGAAAACCGGCCTGCCCGATGCGGCGCCATTGCTGTTCGCGTTCCTCGGCCAGTGCGGGCACCTGATCCAGATCGGGCTTCAGCACCACGGCACCGGGCACAAAGCCCGACAGCCAATGCGCCACAGACGCCGCAACACGCTGCGCCATGGGCAGGACCGTCAGGCGGTAAAAGGCGCGGTTGGCTTCCTGATAATTGGCATAGGTCGCATCGCCCGGAATGCCCAGCAACATGGGCGGCACCCCGAAGGCAATGGCGATTTCACGCGCTGCCGCTTCCTTGGTGCGGTGGAATTCCATGTCCGAGGGCGAAAACCCCATGGGCTTCCAGTCCAGCCCCCCTTCCAGCAGCATGGGCCGGCCCGCGTTGCGCGCGCCCTGATGGTTGGTCTCGATCTCCGATTGCAGGCGGTCGAACTGCTCGGCGCTCATGCTGCCCTGCCCGTCCGGCCCGCGATAGATGATCGCACCGGAGGGGCGCGCGGCATTGTCCAACAGCGCCTTGGACCAGTTCGACGCGGCATTATGCACATCGACCGCACGCGCGGCTGCCGTCAGTGGCGACAGGCCGTAATGGTCGTCCTGCGGGTGAAAGGACCGGATATGGCAAACAGGCGCCAGCCCGTCGCGCACATGAAAACGGTGTTTGCGCGCACCCACCGTATACTCCCACGCCACAGGCCAGCCATCAGGGCCGGGCACCACGCTCATGCGTTCGGACCGCAGGATATGCAATTCCTGCACCGCGCCATCCGCACCGGTCACCGCCTCGACATAGGCATTGCCGGTCAGCAGCAGTTGCGAATACAGCGCTTCAAAAAATTCGGCGCGCCCCTGCGCGGGGTTGGGGCGGGTAATCAGGTCCAGCAGCGGGTGCACCTCGTAGCGGCGCGCGCTGTCCTGCACCACCAGCGGCAGCGCGCTGGCGGCTTCCGCGATCAGGCGCACCGCGCGAAACCCGATCGGGTTGCCCAGAAACCCGGCCCGCGCCAGTGACACCCCGTCGCGCAGGCCAATGGACACGGTCCCACTGCCCGCCCCGCCCAAAGCGGCGGTTTTCGCCCCGATGCGCCCTGCCGTCAGCGGCCCCACGGCCGATGCCTTGGCCTGTTCCGGCTGTGTGGCCGCTGTCACGGATGGCTGTGATTTGCGAAAGATATCAAACATGTCGGATATGCTCCATTCCCTGGCCCCTTCATCTTGCCAAAAATACTCAAATCCGGCGGCAGCGGCGGGGCGGTGCGCCAGATCGCGGGACTGCCGCCGCCCTTGTGCGGGCTCAAGTCAACACACCCTAGCGCAGGGGGGTGAATTCCCCCTTATCACAGCGTGCGCACCATGGGCCGCGACCAGCGCGCGGCAGGGGCCAGCACCAGATCATGCACCGCCCAGACCAGCGCATCCACGCGGTCGGGGCTGCCGGTGCCTGCGAACCCTTGGGCCGTCATCTGCGCCATCTGGTCCTCCAGCGGGCCAAGGGGGGCTGCGTGAAACACCCGCCCCTGTTCATAAAGGGCCGCCACAGGTTCGGCGCGCAGCACCTTGCCGCGGCTGGCATGCACGGCACGGAATGGCACCAGCGGGTCGATCTGGCGCAGCACTTCGGCCACCAGATTGCCGCCCTGATTGACCTCGGCGACGATACGGTCGCCGCCATGGCGGTGCAGCGCGTCAATGGCCGCGCGCGCCCATTGGCTGGGCGATGTGGCGCGCAGGCTGGCATCTTCCAGCACATAGGCGCGCCAGTCGGCGGGCGGCCCTTCGGTCACCGCCCCCACCACCACGATCCCGCACAGGTCGGACCCCGCATGCGCGCTGACGGCTGGGTCCACCGCGACCACGATGCGCGAACATTCGGGCGCTTGGACCACGCGCGCCCCTTCCAGCAGCGATTGCGGCCAAAGCGTGCCTTGCGCATCCTCCAGCAACTGCCCGTCCAGTTCCTGCCGTTCCAGCCGCGTGCCGCGATAACGGTGGCGGATTTCTTCCAGAAAGGACGGGGCCAGCCACGCGCGGTTCGCTTCGGTCGCGGCATGGGTCAGCACTGTGGACGGCGCGCGCAGAATACCCTTCAGCGTGGCCTGATTGCGCGGGGTGGTGGTGACCAGCTGGCGCGGATGGGTGCCCAGACGCAGCGCGAATTGCAACATGTCCCATGCGTCTTCGGCCTTGGGCCATTTGGCCAGCTCATCACACCATGCCGCGTCAAATTGCGGGCCGCGCAGGGCCTGCGGGTCGGACGCGCTGAAGCATTGCGCAACCGCGCCATTGGGCCAGACCAGCCGCCGCTTGCCCGCTTCCCAATGCGGCAGGCGGTCGGCGGGGGAACAGGCCATGATGCCGCTGTCGCCAAACACCATCACATCGCGCGCCTGATCATAGGTTTCGCCCACCAGCGCCACGCGCCGCGCGCCCCCCGCATCCAGCGGGCGCGCCCCTTCTACCTGCGCGCGCACCCATTCGGCGCCTGCGCGCGTCTTGCCCGCGCCGCGCCCGCCCATGCACACCCATGTGCGCCAGTCACCTGCGGGGGGCAGTTGGTGGGGCGCGGCCCAGAATTCGAACAGCCATGGCAGCGCGGCCAGCGCCTGATCACTTAAGCTGTCCAGAAATTCCGCCACGGTTTCCGGCGGCGCGCAGGCAAGCCAGTCTGCGGGCGATTTCGTCCCTTGCGGCCCCAAGGTCAAGGCTGGTGGAACGGGCATCTTCGCCGCCCCTGAGTTTCTGGATATTGGCACGTTCATGATAAGCAATCTCCAACGCCTTGCGCAGGCTGCGGAACTCCTCGGCCAGTTCCTTGCCAGCCAGCGCAGCGGGCATATCGTCATAGGTTTCAAGAATGCGCGTCAGCCGCGCGATGGAATGGTTCAGCAACTGCTCGGAATAGGACACCATGTTTTCAGGTGTCGGCCCCCCGTCGGACCGCGTATCGGGATGCGCGTCGTTGTTCATAAGGTTCTGCCTGTCCTTCTGGCCCCTGCAATAGGGCGGCAACGCAGCACCCCGCGCCCCCGCCCCTCGGACCCCGCCAATCACGGAAACCCAAAGATAGCGCAAAACCCTGTGCACCCTGCTAAGGGCGCGTGCGCTGCCTGTTCGGGGGGCGGGTTGAAGGGGGGAGCGCCTTGACACCGGCGGCGGCAGGGCATGCGAAAGATGCCCGCGCGCGCAGGGTGCGGCGGGGCATTGGGTATTTCAGGGACGCAGATTATGCAGGCGGGATGGGCCTGCGATCACCGGCCTGATGTGTTGGGGGCCAAGTCTGTTGGGGGTCAGGTCTGTTGCGGATCAGGTCTGCCAGGGGCCTTGACCGCAAGGGGTGCAAACCGGCAGGACACGCGGCTAGCCGCCGGTATGGCTCATGTGGCGGGTCATCTGGCCGTCAACCTTCTGGCGGGAATAGTCGAAATCATGGCCTTTGGGTTTATGCGCAATGGCGTTGCGTATCGCCTGTTCCAGCGCCGCGTCATCGCCACTGGCGCGCAGCGGCGCGCGCAGATCGGCCATATCTTCCTGCCCGAGGCACATATACAATTCGCCCGTGCAGGTCAGGCGCACGCGGTTGCAGCTTTCGCAGAAATTATGCGTCAGCGGCGTGATGAAGCCGATTTTCTGGCCCGTCTCCTCTAGCCGGACATAGCGCGCAGGCCCGCCTGATCGTTCGGCCAGATCGGTCAGGGTGAAGCGTTCGGCCAGCCGCGCGCGCAGGTCCGACAGGG
This sequence comes from Roseinatronobacter sp., assembly GCF_051859525.1. Classification (NCBI taxonomy): domain Bacteria; kingdom Pseudomonadati; phylum Pseudomonadota; class Alphaproteobacteria; order Rhodobacterales; family Paracoccaceae; genus Roseinatronobacter; species Roseinatronobacter sp. The sequence goes on from NZ_JBHYFM010000028.1 coordinate 31,152, forward strand.
GCCAGTACTGGTCCAGCCGGTCCTCATTGCCCAGATCGCCCATGGGCATCACCTCGATATAGGTCAGGTCCATATCGCGGCTGGCGCACCAGTCGACCATGCGGAACAACTCGTCCTCGTTAAAGCCCTTCAGTGCGACCGCGTTAATCTTGACGCGCAGACCTGCATTCTGGGCGGCATCAATACCGTCCAGCACCTGCGGCAGGCGGCCCCAGCGGGTGATGTCGGCGAATTTCCGGTCATCCAGCGTGTCCAGCGAAATATTCACCCGCCGCACCCCGCAATCGGCCAGATCCTGCGCATAACGGCGCAACTGGCTGCCATTGGTGGTCAGCGTCAGTTCGCGCAACGTGCCTGCGTCAAGATGGCGGGTCATGGACTGAAAGAAGGTCATGATCCCCTTGCGCACAAGCGGCTCGCCCCCTGTGATGCGCAGCTTCTCGACCCCCAGCCGGATGAAGGTCGAACACATGCGGTCCAGTTCTTCCAGCGTCAGCAATTCCTTCTTGGGCAGGAAGGTCATGTTTTCGGCCATGCAATAGACACAGCGGAAATCGCACCTGTCGGTGACCGAAACACGCAGGTAGGAAATCGGGCGGGCAAACGGATCTATAAGCGGTGCTGTCATAGGGGGAAGGTAACCATCACTGATGCGTGGGGCAAGCGCGAAGATGATTGTTCTTGCGCGGGAATGGACTTAACGTGGCGGGCATGAAAACACTGTTGCGCAAGCTGTTCATCCTGCTGCCTGTGCTGGCCCTGCCAGCCTGCGGGCAGTTCACTGGTCCGTTCGGGCAATCCGCACCGGAACGGGGCGAGCCTGCGGCGGTGGCGCAGGTGGCCGACGGGCAGACACCGCGCCCCGTGACGCGCCCTGATGGGGACAGTCAGGGCGCGGACGCGCCCGCCGCGCCGCTTGGTCCAGTAGCCAGCGGGCAGGTGCTGGGCGACACGCTGGCCGGCCTCGGCGCCCCCACGGACACGGGATTATGGCTGCGCACGGGGCTGGTCACGCAAGTCATGCAGGGCCGTGTCAGGGCACCGGACGGAACCACCGCGATGGTGGAGTTGCGCCCCTCTGGCGCGCCCGCGGGGGCAGGCAGCCAGTTGTCGCTGGACGGGTTCCGCGCGCTGGGCGTGCCACTGACGCAACTGGTGCGCCTTGAGGTCAGTGCGCGCTGACGCGTGGATGCGGTTTCGCCTTGCCCCTGCGGGCGCGCAGCCCTATGACCTGCGGCCATGCGGATATTGTTTCTGGGCGATGTGATGGGACGGGCGGGACGCGCTGCTGTGGCGGCGTATCTGCCCGTGATGCGCCGCGACTGGCGGCTGGATTTCGCCGTCGTGAACGGCGAGAATGCCACCGGCGGCATGGGGCTGACGCCCGAGCATGCGAAAGCGCTGCTGGACGCGGGCGCCGATGTCATCACATTGGGCGATCATGCCTTCGACCAGAAAACCATGCGCGAATTCTGCGCGCAGGAGCCGCGCATCATAAGACCGCTGAATATTGCAAAATCCGGCGCGCCCGGCGCGGGGGCGCGGGTATATGATGCGCCGGGCGGGCGGCGCGTGCTGGTGGCGCAGGCGCTTGGGCAGGTGTTCATGAAACAGCCCTATGGCGACCCGTTTTCCGCGATTGATCCGGTGCTGCGCGCCCATCCGCGCGGCGGCATGGTGCAGGCCGCGATTGTCGATATCCATTGCGAGGCCACATCGGAAAAGGCCGCAATGGGGCTGTGGTGCGACGGGCGCGCCAGCCTTGTGGTGGGCACGCATACCCATATTCCCACCGCTGATGCACAGATTCTGGCAGGCGGCACCGCGTTCCAGTCGGATGCGGGCATGTGCGGCGATTATGATTCCGTGATCGGCATGCAAAAAGACGAACCCATGCGCCGCTTCATCACCGGCATGCCGCGCGCAAGGTTTGAACCCGCGCAAGGGGCTGTGACCGTGTCGGGCACCTATATTGAAACCGATGACCGCACAGGTCAGGCCACCCGCATCGAGATGGTACGCATTGGCGGGCGGTTGCCACAGGCGGGCCCCGAAGCGCTGGACCTGTCAGGGCTGGCAGGGGGTTCGGGTTGAACCGCGTGGGCCTGCCCCAAGGCAGGCGTTTCTGGTAAGGCGCGCGCCGACGCGCCGCAAAGGCGGGGGGCTGTCTGCCCCCCCGCACCCCCCGAGAGTATTTTTTGCAAGATGAAGGACCGGCGCGGGGCAGGGGCGCGCAGCGACATGGCGCGCGTGCACAGCAATGCAGCGATTGTCCAGGGGGGGTGGCGCGGACCCCGCCCGCAGCTTGCGCGGGCTTGCAATGATGCAGTGAACTGGCAATAAGTTGCAAAAATGGCCAGACCGCAGGGTCGCGGCATCAGGGGGTAGAATGCTGGGTTTGGAACTGGGTCAGACAACGCAGGCCATCATCGCCTTGGCTATTGTTGCAGGCATGTTCGTTGCCTTCATGAAAGAGATCTACCCTGTGGAAGTGACCGCCATAGGCGGCGCGGTGGCGATGCTGGTTCTGGGCATTCTGCCGCGCGATGCGGCCTTTGCGGCATTGTCAAACCATGCGCCATGGACGATTGGCGCGCTGTTTATCATTGTGGGCGCGCTGGTGCGCACAGGCGCGCTGGACTGGATCACGCAACTGGCAATAAAGCATGTGAAAACGGCCCCTGTGCTGACGCTGTCCATTCTGACGCTGACGGTGCTGGGCCTGTCTGCCTTCGTGAACAACACCCCGATTGTGGTTGTCATGATCCCCGTGTTCATCACATTGGCCAAGACCTTGAAAACCACGTCATCCAAGCTGTTGATACCGCTAAGTTACCTGTCCATCATGGGGGGCACGCTGACCTTGATCGGCACATCCACCAACCTGTTGGTGGACGGGGTGGCGCGCGCCAACGGGCTGGCGCCGTTCACGGTGTTCGAGATCACCAAACTGGGCGCGATCATGGCGGTGGTGGGCGTCGCCTATCTGTTGGTGGTGGGCCGCCACCTGCTGCCCGAGCGCAGTTCCATGAGCGATATCATGGCCGACCGGGGGCGCACCAAATTCTTTACCGAGGTGGCGATTCCCGAATCATCGGGGCTGATTGACAAGCGCATCAGCGAGGTGGACCTGTTCAAACGCGAAGGCGCGCGCGTCATTGATGTGTTGCGCGGCGACACCTCGTTGCGTTGGGATATGGGCGGGGTGGTGTTGCAGGCGGGCGACCGCGTGGTCCTGCGCACCCAGATTTCCGAAGTGCTGGGCCTGAAGGCCAACAAGGACGTGGCGCAGGTCGAGGAAGCGCGCGAGACAGGCATTCTGCCCACCGACCTTGGGGCCGCGCGCGATGTTGACCGCCTGTCATCGGTACAGACCACCACCGTCGAGGTGCTGATCCCGCCGGATTGCAAGATGGTGGGCCGCGCGCTGGGGGGAATGCGGTTGCGCAGGCGCTACGGGGTCTATCCGCTGGCCGTGCATCGCAGGAACCAGAATATCGGCACGAATTTTGAAAATCTGGTGGTGCGCGTGGGCGATACCCTGCTGCTGGAAGGCGCGCCCGAGGATATCCAGCGGCTGGCGCAGGATATGAACCTGGGCGATGTGACGCTGACATCGGAACGGGCCTACCGGCGCGGGCATGCGCCGATCGTGATTGCCACGCTGATGGCGATTGTCATTTTTTCCGCGCTGAATCTGGCCCCGATTTCGCTGATGGCCTTCGCCGGTGTGGCGGTGGTGCTGCTGACGCGCTGCATTGATGCGGATGAGGCGTTCGGGTTCATTGACGGGCGGTTGCTGGCGCTGATTTTTGCAATGCTCTGGGTTGGGGCAGGACTGGAAAGTTCGGGGGCAGTCAGCTTGATCGTCTCGACGCTGGCGCCTTATATGGCAGGTTTGTCGCCCGTGATGCTGGTTCTGGCTGTATACGCATTGACCAGTTTTCTGACGGAGCTGGTGACCAATAACGCTGTTGCGGTCATTCTGACGCCGATTGTGATCGGGTTGGGGCTTGCACTGGGGATTGACCCGCGCGGGCTGGTTGTCGCTGTAATGATGGGGGCATCCGCATCTTTTGCAACGCCCATAGGGTATCAGACCAACACATTGGTATACGGACCGGGGGGCTACAAGTTCACTGACTTTTTGCGCGTGGGCATTCCGATGAATGTCGTGCTTGCAATTGTTGCCGCGTTTTTCATCCCGATATTCTGGCCACTTTAGGCGCGCGCTTGCGCGGGGGCGCGCTTCGCGGTATTGCCGTTAGCGCAACCACCCCCACCCTTGTCGCCCGCAGGAGGCCCAGATGACCCCCACCGAACAAAGCGAACGCGCCCTGAAACTGTGCCAGCTGGCCCCTGTCATTCCGGTGCTGGTGATCCATGATCCCGCCCATGCGCGCCCGCTGGCCGAAGCACTGGTCGCAGGCGGGCTGCCGGTGCTGGAAGTGACGCTGCGCACGGATTGCGCGCTGGATGCCATTGCGCAAATGGCGCAGGTCGAGGGGGCGGTTCTGGGTGCGGGCACAGTGCTGACGCCCACCCAGATGGAAGCGGCGCGCAACGCTGGCGCGATATTTGCAGTCTCGCCGGGGTCCACGCCCGCACTGATCGACGCAGCGCGCGTGAATGACATGGCGCTGCTGCCCGGTGCGCAAACCTGTTCCGAGGTGATGACCCTGCTGGAGCAAGGCTACACCCTGCAGAAATTCTTTCCTGCCGAATCGATTGGCGGGGCGGGCGCGCTGAAATCCATTGGCGGGCCATTGCCGCAGGTGAATTTCTGCCCGACAGGCAGCATTACGCCCGCGCTTGCGCCCGATTACCTGAAACTGCCCAATGTGGCCTGTGTTGGCGGCAGCTGGGTTGCGCCCAAGGCGATGATGGATGCGGGCGACTGGGCCGGTATTACGGAACTGGCGCGCGCTGCATCCGGCCTGCCACGCTGACACAGGCGGGGTGGCGCATTGGCAACACTGCGCGCCCCGAAACCCCTGACACAGGGCCATTGCCCCTTAAGCCCACTGGACGCGACTGACCATAGCTGCGTATCGTCAGTGCAGAGGCAGGCAAATAACAGGCAACCACAACAGGTTGCACCATGACTATTTTTTCCCGACGCGGGTTTATCACGACTGGAACAGTGGCGTCCGCCCTTGCATTGGGCGGCTGTCAGACCACCACATCAACAGCGCCTGCGGCCAGCCCGCGCATGACCGATGACGGCCGCCCCATTGCGACCACGCGCACAGAACCCATGTCGCCGGTGGCCGAACGCTATGGCATTGGCCCCATCAGCTATGAGGCGCGGCCCGATGGCGCCCATGAGCTGCGCGCCACAGGCATGAGCATTATTCCGGCAGAGTTTCACCGCGATGTGGTGCCCTACCCCACCCGCTTCGGCCCCGGCACGATTGTTATCGACAACCCCGAGCGCAAGCTGTTTCTGGTGCTGCCGGACGGGCATGCGCTGCGCTACGGGATTGCAGTCGGGCGCGAGGGGTTCACTTGGCGCGGCACGGGCACGATATACCGGCGCGCGCATTGGCCGACATGGACGCCCACGGCCAACATGATCCGGCGCGATCCGGGGTTGCAGCGCTTTGCGGGCGGCATGCCGGGGGGGCCACAGAACCCGCTGGGCGCGCGCGCCCTGTATCTGATGAGTGGCGGACAGGATCGGGGCTACCGCATTCACGGCACGCCGGAATGGTGGCTGATCGGGCAATATGTGTCATCGGGCTGCATTCGCATGGTCAACCATGACGTGATCGACCTGTATTCCCGCGTTCCCAACGGCACCCGCGTTGTGACGATCTGACAATGCGCGCATGGCGGGGGGCCGCGCATGTCCTGAGCGTGGCTGCAAAGCGTTTTTGGCCTGTTGCGGTCATTGGGTATTGCCCCAAGGTGCGGAATCAAGGCCGCAGGCCGCCGCACCATCGGCGGGCCGTCCCGCGGCCTGCCGATTGCCCTGATGGCAGGCCAAGCCTTTGAAGTCAGGAGTATGCAGCCGGCATAAAGTGCGTTCCTTGAGCGTCGGATCGGCAGACCCCGGCCCACCGATAGCGCGGGCTTTATCCAAGTGCGAAGGGCATCTTAAGACCAGAAACGCCCGTCCCTATGCGCTTAGCGGCCAAGCCCTGCGCCCGTCGGCCCATGCGCGCACCGCGTCGCCAAATGCCTCGAATAACGGGCGCGACACAGGGTCCGCGCCCGCCTGCCATTCGGGGTGCCATTGCACCGAAAGGGTGAAACCCTGCGCGCCCTCGATATAGATCGCCTCTGGTGTGCCATCGGGGGCGTGCCCGTCAATCACCACCCGAGCACCGGGCGTCTTGATTCCCTGCCCATGCAGGGTGTTGGTCATGACTTCCGGCGCACCCATCAGGCGGTGAAACACCCCGCCATCCGAAAACCGGACCTTGTGGCGCAGGGCGAATTTCTCCTCTAACGTGCCATCGGGGGGCATGCGGTGGTTCATCCGGCCCGGCAAGTCACGGATTTCGGGATATAGCGTGCCGCCCATTGCCACATTCACTTCCTGAAACCCGCGACAGACGCCGAAAAACGGCTGGCCGCGTTCCACACAGGCGCGCACCAGCGGCAGGGCAACCGCATCACGCGCGCGGTCGAAATCGCCATGCGCGGGGGTTTCGGCCTCTCCATATTCCTCGGGGTGGACATTGGGCCGCCCGCCCGTCAGCAAAAACCCGTCGCAGACATCCAGCAATTCCGCAACACTGACAAGCTGCGGGTCTGACGGCACAAGAAGTGGCAAACACCTTGACACCTGCGCGATGGCTTCCGAATTCATGGTTCCGCCTGCATGGGCAGGGTATTGATCATTGATCAGATATGAATTGCCGATAATCCCGACGACTGGTCTGCGCATTGCCTGTCCTGTTGCAGTGATAGGCCAGTGTAGCAAACCCCGACGAAAGGTCGAGGGGGCAGGTCGGAAAACAGTGGCCAGCGTGCAAGAATTGATCACTTGGGGGGCATATCAGTCGGCTGGACGGTGCGGTGTTTGGCTTGCAGGGGGCGTTAGGCATTCCCCCAAGGTGCGGGACAAGGCCGTAGGTGGCCCGCACCATCGGCGGGCCGTCCCGCGGCCTGCCGATAGCGCGGGCCTTATCAAAGTGCGAAGGACCGCTTCGGCCCCCACGCGCCCCCGATCAGGCAGACATGCGCCGGATATAGGTCCAGGTCGGCACAGTGGCGCGGCGCGCGACGGAAAACGCCTCCGCATCGCCCAGATAGTCGAACGCGGCATTCGTCAGCACATGCGCAGACGCTGTGTTGTCCTGAAACACTTCTGCAAACAGGGTGCGGGACTGGTGCGGGTTGGCCTTGATGACGCAGCGCAACGCTTCGGACGCATAGCCCGCATTCCAGAAGGCAGGCGCCACCCAGAAGCCGATCTGGCTTTGCTGGCGGTCCAGCGGTTTCAGCGACAACAGGCCCAGAACATGCGCCGATCCCGTGGCCGACCCGTCCATGACCCACACATCTTCATCGCGCTTGGCCGACAGGGCGCGTTCGATGAATTGTTCGGTGGCCCCCGGCGGCAGCGGGTGCGGGATGGACCGCGTACCTTCGGCCACGCGCCTGTCCCCCGAATGCAGGGCCAGAAGCGCCGAGTCGGATTTCTGCAGGGGCCGCAGCACCAGCCGTTCCGATGTCAGTATCGGTTGGTCCGCAAGTATCTGGGTCGTCACGGTCATTCCACTCCTCCAACAAGTCTTTGACACGGCCCTGCGCCCTCCTCCAGGCGCGGGAATGCCCGAAAAGCAACAGGGCCGGCATTTCTGCCGACCCTGTTTTTACACTTCAAATGTAAAAGTTCGGCTTATTCTGCTGCATCCACCATAGGGGTTACGGACACATAGCTGCGACCCTTCAGACCCTTGGTAAAGGTTACACGCCCTTCGGACAGTGCAAACAGGGTGTGATCGCGGCCCATACCCACGCCTTCGCCGGCCCAATGCTTGGTGCCGCGCTGACGCACGATAATGTTGCCGGGAATCGCGTGCTGCCCACCATAGAGCTTGACGCCAAGGCGGCGACCGGCTGAGTCGCGACCGTTGCGGGAGGAACCGCCTGCTTTCTTGTGTGCCATGAGGTTTTACTCCTTCTCGGCTGCGAATTGTTTGGCTTGGTCAATCCAGCCATCACGTTCGATCCGGCCCTTGAATGACAGTTGATCATCCATATAGGCAATCTCGGCGGTATTCCAAGCGGCAATCTGGTCAAAATGGAACACACCATTCTGATTCAGCAACCCTTCCAGCTTGGGACCAACGCCGGAAATCTTTTTCAGGTCGTCTGCCTTGCCGTCGCGCGCTTCGGTTAGCAGGTTGGCGGGCTTGGACCCTTCGACGGCGGGCGCGTCTGCTTCGGCCTTGGCGGCTTTTGCAGGCTTCTTGGCCGCTTTGGGCGCTTTTGCAGGGGCGGCCGCTTCGATCGCGAAGCCGGACACGGAGCCGGTGCCGATGGCGGCCATGACGCCGGTTTTATCTGCACCCGATGCCAGAATGTCGGTCACACGCACCAGTGTCAGTTTCTGGCGGTGGCCTTTGGTGCGCTGCGAGCTGTGCTTGCGGCGGCGCTTGACATAATGGATGACCTTGTCGGCCTTGATCTGGTCGATCACTTCGGCCTGCACGGCAGCACCGTCAACAACAGGCGCGCCGATCACAGGCGCATCACCGCCCAGCATCAGAATTTCGTTGAACTGGACTTTTTCACCAGCTTGTGCGGCAATACGTTCCACGCGCAGCACATCGCCTGCCTGCACACGGTATTGCTTGCCACCAGTTTTAAGGACCGCAAACATCGGTCTGTTCCTTCATCTTTTGCCGCGCCCTGTGGCCCCCGCGCTGATGCGGGCGTTGATCTGCCTCGGGCGGCGTGCCCGCATTTGCGGGCAATACCCATACCCCGCGCGGACCGCATGCCCGAACGGAAGCTGTCCTATGCGGGAAACGGCGGCGGGTGTCAAGCGGGGGTGTGGGGTGGGGCGGCTTTGCGGGACTTTGCGGACGGTCAATGCGGCTGCGTGGAGAAATGGCGGCAAGATAACATTTATTTTGGCAATCGTCCTAGGACGGTGAGAAATGCGGTAACAACTGGATGGTCAACGCCTAGGAAATGCACAGCCACCGTGGGCACTCCGACCGCAACAATTGAAGCGGCGGCGGAAAAACTCCCATACCCCGCGGCTTTTCCTGCCGACCTTAAAAAATTCGCTCTGAAGCCATCGCTAGCGGCCAGTTCCTCGGCGGCTTTTCGGGCGTTGGTCTGATCAGAAAGCTCAATAGTCAGGCGGTCCACTAGAGCTTCCAATTCAGCAATCCGTTCCTCCAACGCATCGCGATCCAGAGAAGCGTCTAATGCCTCTGAGACAGGTGCCAGATTTCGCAATAC
>NZ_JBHYFM010000029.1:0-38177 GCF_051859525.1 Roseinatronobacter sp.
TGAGGTTCTCGAACATGCAAAACAAATAAGTTAGAGCATGTCGCGTGAATACGAATGAACGCGACATGCTCTAATGAAAAAAGGGCGGCATTTTGCCGCCCTTTTTGCGTGATCGCCGCGGGATCAGGGGCTTTGCCCCTTTTGGGCCTGTGGCCCAATTCACCCCAGAGTATTTACGGGCAAGATGAAATCACCATCGCGTCAGGGCGGATTCGTCCGAGTCCTTTGCCGCAACCCACTCCGCACCGTTATTGGTGAATTCCTTTTTCCAGAAGGGTGCGCGCGATTTCAGATAGTCCATCAGGAAATCCGCAGCGGCAAATGCATCAGCGCGGTGGCGCGATGCGGTGGCGACCATCATGATCCGGTCACCGGGAACAAGCGTGCCGAAGCGGTGGATGACCAGACACTCCTGCAAGTCCCAACGCTGGCTTGCGGTTTGTGCAATATCTGTAAGGGCGCGTTCGGTCATGCCGGGGTAGTGTTCAATTTCCATCCGGTGCAGGATATTGTCTTGCGGGGCGCGCACAATTCCGCAGAAGGTCACGACCGCGCCGATATCATGGCGCGCCGCAGCGAAGCGTTCGCATTCCGCGCCATAGTCGAAAGCGTGCTTCTGGACACGAATCTGCATGGCCCGTTACCCCCCGGTCATGGGCGGAAAGAAGGCAACTTCGCGTGCGCCGCTGATCGGGGAATTGAAATCGCACAGTTCCTGATCCACGGCCACGCGCACTGCGTCCAGATCGGAGAAGGCCAATGCGTAGCGATCCTCGCGGGCGCGCAATTCGTCGATCAACGCGCTGACAGTTTGCGCCTGTGTCTCGATGCGTTCCCGGGGCAGGCCAATGCGTTCACGCAGCCAGGCGAAATACAGAACGTCTAGCGTCATGCTGTGTCATCCTTCAGAAATGGCAGGGATTTTCGGAAATAGTCCCAACCCGTGATCAGTGTCAGAACGGCGGCCACCCAGATCAGAGCAAGGCCAAACTGCCACACCATATTGCCGCCATAGGTGGCAAGGGCAACCACGTTGATGTCATCGGTTCCGATATCGGACAGGGTAGCGATCAATTCGGCATTCTGTCGTGCCAGCGCACTTTCGCGGACATATTCCAGCCCCATTGCCATAAACAGGACCGCGATTGCAGTCATCTGGGCGGTTGTTTTCCATTTGGCCAGCCGTGTCACCTTCAGCAGCCCCGCTGAATTGCCCAGAAACTCGCGCAGGCCGGACACAAACACCTCTCGGAACAGGATTGCCGTTGCGGGCAGGATCAGCCAGGGGTCCATGCCGGAATATCCGGTGATGACCAGCAATGCGATGACCACCATTGCCTTGTCGGCGATCGGGTCCAGCATTGCGCCAATGCGGCTTTCCTGTTGCCAAGCGCGGGCAAGATAGCCGTCAAAGAAATCCGTAATGGCGGCGAGTGCGAATAGCGCAAGCGCGAACCAGTCTGCCCAAGGCCGATGAAAGTACAAAAACATGATGGCCACGCCCGGAGCTGCAAGCAGGCGCAGAACAGTCAGAATATTCGGAATGTTCCAATGCATGCGTGCGCGTCCAGATGGCAGGGGGTTTTCAAGGCTCATATCCGGCATCCTGAAAGCTGGGGACGGAAAATGCAATAAGCGCAATTGCCCCGGTGCGGCGAATGACCGCCCCGCAGGTGCGGCGCTGGCTGTTTTCTGTTTCTTTGCGTCATCTGTCACTGTCCTGCGCCGAATATGCGGGTGCTGCTGCGACATGGCGTTGTGCAGCATGCCATACATATAAGCCAGTCAAACCCTGCCGGCCAGCCACAGCCCGATCAGATGATGCGCGATGGACCCCTGGCGCGCAGGAACGAAACTCGGGTCCTCGCCGGACCATGCGCGCAGCAGCTGTTCACGCGACAGCCAGCGCGCGTCCTCCAACTCGTCATCAAGGGTTATGGTGCGGGTTGTGGCGCGTGCGATGCAGCCCATCATCAGGGATGAGGGAAACGGCCATGGCTGCGACGCAAGGTAGCGGATGTGGCTGGTCCGAATTCCGGTTTCTTCAAGAACCTCGCGGGCGACGGCGTTTTCCATGGTTTCACCGGGTTCGACAAACCCTGCAAGGGCGGAATACATGCCCTCCGGCCAGCCCGATGACCGGCCCAGCAACACATCATTGCCATGTGTGACAAGCATGATGACCACTGGATCGGTGCGCGGAAAATGCTTGGCGCCACAGGACGGGCAGACACGTTCCCATCCGGCCTGTGCAAGCTGGCTTGGCTGGCCGCATGCGGCACAGAACCCGTGGCTGCGATGCCAGTTGAACATGGCGCGCGCGGTCGCTGCCAGCGCCGCATCCGATGCGGGCAGATGGGCCATGGCCTGACGCAATTCGCCGAAAAACAGGCCCGAGGCAGTGCCGGGGTAATGCTGGATCGTGGTGTCCAGAAACATGGCCATGGCACCGCGGTCCAGTGCATCAGGTTCCCATGACGAAATATCTGCGGCAAAAAGCGGTATATCGTCTTGCAGACCCAGAAACAAAAAGGGGCGGTGCGCGTGATCCAGCACCGTTGCGGTCGGTTCAACCCAGCCAAGACGTGTCGAGGGGCCATCACCGTGAAGCTGCGGTTTGCCGCGCCATACCGGCAGAATGCGCGCAGCACCCTGCAACAGAAACTGTGCAAGTGCGTCCGGATCGCTGCGCAATTCTGCGGCGCGGCTGTCCCAGTGTCCGTCAAATGCCATGAAGCCACTGCGCATGATGTCCCGTTCCTTGCGTATTGTCCCTGCTGGCTGTCGCAGGTTTGCGCGGATGAAACAAGCCATTTACAAGCTGCATTGCAACCTGTAGTTGCGCGAAAAAAGATCCAGATTTCTTGTCGCGCGTAAAGAGTTATATGATCGATGTCATATTATGATCACAAATCCGTCCGTATTGTTTCCCAAATGGCAGGATAGTCAGAACTGGAATGGGACGTAACGTAAAGAAGAGTGATATGGGTCAGGAACGGTGGCAATTTGCGCCAGTAATCGAAGTGAGCAGCACGGTCGATCTGCGCATCATGGAAACGACAGACCTGCATGTTCACCTGCATCCCTATGATTATTATGCGGATTGCCCGAACCCGGATCTGGGGCTTGTGCGCTTGTCGGAACTGGTTGATCAAGCCAGGTCCGAAGTGCCCAATTGCCTGCTGTTCGACAATGGCGATTTCCTGCAAGGCACGCCTGTCGGGGATTTCTTTGCCTATGATCGCGGCCTGAAGGAAGGGGATCTGCATCCTGTCATGGCAGCAATGAATGCCATGCGATATGATGCCATTACACTGGGCAATCATGAATTCAACTATGGCCTTGATTTCCTGATGAAATCACTGGGTCAGGCGGAATTTCCGGTGGTGTCCGCAAATATCGTGAAATCCATGGGGCATGGTCCGCGTGCTGACCGTTGCCTTGTGAAACCCTACCAGCTTCTTCGTCAGTCGCTGGTCGACAGGGCGGGTGTTTCGCATGATATCTGTGTGGGGGTTATTGGTGTGGCGCCGCCGCAGATTACGGTCTGGGAACGGTTGCACCTGCATAACCGTATCCAGATGCGCGATATGGTCGAGTCTGCCGCCGCATGGGTGCCCGAAATGCGCGAGGCGGGGGCAGATCTGGTTGTCATGCTGGCCCATACCGGCCTTGGCCCGCTGCGCCACACGGACGGGATGGAAAACGCGGCAATTCCGCTTGCGCGCATCGACGGGGTGGATCTGCTGCTGACCGGCCACAGCCATCAGGTTTTCCCGTCGCGTATATTTGCCGATATTCCCGGCGTGGATATCGACAAGGGCACAATTTGCGGCAAACCGACTGTGATGAGCGGCTTTTTCGGGTCGCATCTGGGTGTGATTGATTTGCGCATGGTGCGCGAAGGCGGGCGCTGGCGGGTTATCGGATCGAAGGTTGAAAACCGTGCGTTGCGCGATGCCTCGATGAGTTTTTCGCGCCCCGATCTGGGGCCGCGCACCCAGCCCATGCGCAGCCCCAAAGTGCGCAAGATCGTCGCGCGTGCCCATGACATGGTGCTGGAGAATATTCGCCAGCCGATCGGGCAGACCTCTGCGCCGATTAACAGTTTTTTTGTGTTCCTTGGCCATAGCGGGTCAACCGCATTGGTGGCAGACGCGCAGCGTGCCTTTGTTGCGCGGCGCCTTGCGGATGGTCCGCATGGCAGCCTGCCGGTGTTGTCGTCGGTGTCCCCGTCCAAGGCGGGCGGGCTTGGCGGGCCGCGAAACTATACAAATGTTGCCGCTGGTGCGCTGACCGTGCGGTCATTGGCGGATCTTTACACTTACCCCAACCGCATTGCCGCGCTGAAGCTGACAGGCGCGCAGATTGCCTGCTGGCTGGAACGCAGCGCATCGTGTTACAACCAGTTGCATGACGGGTTGGAGGACGAGATGCTGCTGAACCCTGCGCATCCGTCCTATAATTTCGAGGTGATTTACGGCCTTGAATATGAATTCGACCTGACGCAACCGGCGCGGTTTGAGGGGGATGGAACTGTCATTCATCCGCGCAATTCCCGCGTCCGGAACTTGCGCTGGAGGGGCGCGCCTGTTGATCCGGATGCCGAATTTGTCTTGTGCACCAACAGTTTTCGTGCGCATGGCGCTGGCGGGTTTGAAGGGGCCAGCGCGGGCAATCTGGTGTTTGAGGATCCCGCAATCACCCGCGATATCCTGCGCGAGTATGTTCGCAACCAGTCCCATCTGGCGATTGATCCCCAAGGGCCGTTCCGGTTGCAGTTCCGTACCGGCAAAACGGCCATTCTGCGCACAGGCCCCGCCGCCTATGAGCATATTGACACAATCAGTGCCTTCGCCCCCGAACTGATGGGGGTGGACAAGAAGGGCTTTATGCGGGTGCGGGTCCAGCTATAGGGGCCGGATTTCCGCCGCAGCATGTGCAATCCGGCCGCGGGGTGATGCGCAGTGTTCTGCTATCGGCATAAAGTGCGTCATGGATCAGCAACCGCCCCTGCAATGTCTGGCCGGCCCCTGTCAGGTGCTTTACTGCCTCAAGCGCCATCATGGTTCCCAAAACGCCCGGCAGCGGGGAAATCACGCCAGCCTCGGCGCAGGCAGGCGCAAGGCCCGCGGCGGGACGGTTGGGGAAAACACATTCAAAACAAGGCCCGCCATTCGCGGGATGGTACAGGCTGATTTGCCCTTCCCATTGTGTGATCGCCGCCGCAATCAACGGTTTGCCACTGGCCACCGCCGCAGCGTTGACCAGATAGCGCGTATCGAAATTATCGGTCCCGTCCAGTATCAGGTCATAATCGGCAAACAGGGTTTGCGCGATATCATCGCTTAACCGGCGGTTATAGGGTCGCACCTCGATGAACGGGTTCAGGGCCATCATCGCGGCCTGCGCAGAAAAGACTTTTGGCGTGCCGATCATGTCATCGCGGTGGATCACCTGCCGTTGCAGGTTGGACCCGTCCACGACATCATCGTCAATGACCCCGATGGTGCCAACACCCGATGCCGCCAGATACAGCAGCGCGGGCGATCCCAGCCCGCCTGCACCGACAACCAGAACGCGGGCGGCCTTCAGTTTCTTCTGGCCTGTTCCTCCAATCTCTCGTAGGACAATATGACGGGCATAGCGGTTCAACTCTGCCTCTCGGAAGGTGCCGGTCTGTGCCGTGGCGGGGGGCGGGGCCTTGTCCACCACGCGCTTGCGCAACCGTGCCAGCAGGGCGACATAGCCCAGACCCAAGCCCGCAATGCCCCCCAACACCAGCCATGGCTGGACCGTCCCGCCGGTTGCCAGACGCAAAGCCGCCGTTTCGGGCAGCACAAGATGCGACAACACGACCGCAACATAGACCATGCCCACCATCAGCAGCCTTGCGCGCACGGGGGCGTTCATCACCCAGCCCAACCCCCAAAGCGCGGCCATAAGTAACAGAACCGTTCCCATATGCGTTCCTTACATGATGCGGGTCAGACTGTGCCTGTTGATCCGAACCCGCCCGAACCACGACCTGTTGCATCAAGCTGCGGGGTCAAGGCAAATCGCGCCTGCGTCACCGGCGCAATAACAATCTGTGCAATGCGCATACCGTGTTCAATGGTGAAGCCTTCGGCGCCCAGATTGACAAGTATCACCCCAAGCGGGCCGCGATAGTCACTGTCAATCGTGCCCGGTGCATTCACCAGCGCAAGCCCGTGTTTCAGCGCAAGGCCGGAACGCGCGCGGATCTGCATCTCAAACCCCGCTGGAATTGCGCAGGCCAGCCCCGTGGGGACAAGCGCGCGTTCCATGGGCGCAAGTGTCAGGCCGCCCTCGCGCATATCCGGCGGGAAATTGGCGCGAATATCCGCGCCTGCGGCCCCGCCCGTAGCATAGGCGGGCAGGGCGATCGTGGGGTCGCTGTCCGGCAGGCGTTGGAATGCAACAGTTACCGTCATGTCAATGCCTTTGCGATACGGGCCGCCAATTCGCGGGCGACGGCTGTTTTGGGTTGGCGTGGCCAGTCCTCAACGCCGGTTTCGGTGACCAGATGGACGGAATTTTCAGACCCGCCCATGATTCCTGTCGCGGCAGAGACATCGTTGGCCACAATCCAGTCGCAGCCCTTGCGGGCGCGTTTGGCAGTGGCATTGGCGACCACATTTTCGGTTTCCGCCGCAAACCCGATCACAAGGGCAGGCCGCAATTCATGCGCGGACACGGTTTTCAAGATGTCCGGATTCTCAGAAAATATAATATCGGGAGTGCCTTGCGCTGTTTTCTTGATCTTCTGCGCGAAGTCGTTTTCAACCCGCCAATCTGCGACAGCCGCCGCCATAACCGCTGCATCCACTGGCAGGGCCGACAGTGTCGCCTGTAACATTTCGCGCGCGGTCTCAACCGCGATCAACTGCACGCCGGACGGGGCGGGCACGCTGGCAGGGCCGGTTACGAATATGACATCGGCACCCAGATCGCGCAGGGCGCTTGCAATGGCCGTGCCCTGCGCCCCGGAAGAACGGTTGGCGATATACCGCACCGGATCAATCGGTTCATGCGTGGGGCCGGATGTGACAAGAATGCGCTTGCCCTTCAGGGGTTTGGGGCCAAGCATTTCCGCGATGGCGCCCAGTATCTCGGCAGGCTCCGCCATGCGGCCCGGCCCGTATTCACCACATGCCATATCACCGCTGGCGGGGCCTGTTATGGCAATGCCATCGGCGCGCAACTGTGCCAGATTGCGCTGGGTCGCGGCATGTTCCCACATGCGGACATTCATTGCGGGCGCAAGCAGCACCGGCTTGTCGGTTGCCAGCAACAGGGTAGTTGCCAGATCATCGGCATGCCCGCCTGCCAGTTTTGCCATGATATCGGCTGTGGCGGGGGCAACGACCAGCAGGTCTGCGGCGCGTGATAACTGGATATGGCCCATCTCGGCCTCGTCTTTCAGGTCGAAAAGGTCTTGAAAGACCTGCTCGCCCGCCAAAGCGGCCACAGACAGGGGCGTTACGAATTCCGCCCCCGCGCGGGTCAGAACAGGCGTAACGCGCGCGCCCGCGCCGCGCAGTTTGCGTATCAGGTCCAACGCCTTATAGGCCGCGATCCCGCCGCTGATAATCAAGGTGATATGTTTACCCGCTAACATTCTGGCCTCCGCGTCCGGACTTGAAGCTATCGCTCTAGTCCTACGCGGTCGGATCAGAAAGCAAAAGCCCCCAGCTATCGAAACGCATCGCAAGGGTCAGGGCGCGGATGCGGTTGCGTGACCACGACAACATCATGCGCGGGATCGTTCTGCGGCTGTTCAAACTGCCCAACCGACAGGATGCGCAGGTCCGGTTCTGCCATGGCCAGCATTGCAGGCGCGCCCCAATCCGTTCGTGCATGCCCTGTTCCGGTAATTACCACAACCGGACTGCCGTGCTGTTCAATGGCGTCAAGCGCGGCATTTGCCAGCAGCGCGTCGCGCAGGCGCTGGATGGACACCATCGCTGGCAACAGTTCCGCAGGCAGCGCATCGCAATGCGCGCTTGCCTGCAATGCCTCTCGGGCGGTTTGTTGTGCGGGCGGCAAGGGGCGGTCCAGACCAAAGCGCGCGGCGTCCCCGTCAAACACTTGCGGAAGTGGTTGCCCCATGGCGGCGCGCGCGGCCGCGCGGGGCAGTCCCGCGCCAAAGATCGCTGCATCAGGCGCGGCAGTGAACAGCGGGTAATACATCGCGAAATCCGGCCAGCCCGTGCTGTCCCAGTCAATAACGGCGCGCAAGTCGTCCTTGTCGGGGCGCGTTCCCAACGGGATTTTCTCGGCCTGATCCGGCGTCAGCATTTCGAACACCAAGGCTGTCGGCGCAAGCGTGCGTATCGCGTCTGCCTGGTTTTCGTGATGGGCTGGGTTGTCATGCACTTCGCCAAGGAAATACACATCCGCGTCAGGCAAATGCCGCAGATTATCAACGCTGACGGGCTGCGCCGTTGCAGGCGCAGCCATCATCATCAAGGCAAGGCAAACTTTTATCATGCAAGGAAGTGAAGCACTTCGCGCGACTGGGTTTCAAGGGCTTTGCGCATTTTCTTGAAGGCAGCGGCCTCCAACTGGCGGATACGTTCCTTTGACAGGCCCATTTCCTGACCCAGCGATTCCAGCGTGCGCGGGTCGGCGCGCAGCTTACGTTCGCGCAAGATGAACCTTTCGCGATCGCTTAGGGTTTGCATGGCGTTAATCAGCCATTCGCGCAGTTGTTCGGTATCATGGGCCAGTTCAACGCCAGCGCTTGCCTGTTCTGTGTCATCCTCCAGAACATCAATCCATTCGCGCCCGTCCTCGTCACTGGATTGCGTTGCGTTCAGCGAATAATCCGAACCCGACAAGCGGCCTTCCATCATCTCTACATCATGCAACGGCACGCCAACCTCGCGAGAGATCATTTCACGCAGCTGGTGGGGGTCCAGCCGTTCACCGCGCGACATGGCTTCGCGCTCGAACTTGGCCTGAACCCTGCGAAGGTTGAAAAACAATGACTTCTGGCTGGACGTTGACCCTGTGCGCACCATGGACCAGTTGCGCATCACATAATCCTGAATGCTGGCCTTGATCCACCAGACGGCATATGTCGAAAACCGCACGCCGCGATCGGGGTCGAATTTATCTGCGGCTTTCATAAGACCAAGACCCGCTTCCTGAATCAGGTCATTCATGGGCGCGCCGTAGCGACGGAAACGGGACGCCATCGAAATCGCCAGCCGCATATAGGCCGTAATAAGCCGGTGAAGGGCGGCTTCGTCGCGGTGGTCGCGCCATGCATAGGCCAGTCGCAATTCCGTTTCCGCGTCCAGCAATTCGGCTTTCATCGCCTTGCGCGACATTGTGCGATCGTCAGAGTAATCCAGCGCCATGTTTTTCCCCTGTTTTGTCTTGATCTGTGCATCTGTTACGCAGCAAATCCGTATCTGGTTCATTTCCAGGATCACGAATGCGTCATCGCCCCTGTTAACCAATCCTCAACACATCGTGGTTAACCATTTCTTCGGGGACTAGCGGGTGTCGATATGGTTGCACGGGCATTGACAGTGGCGTTTGAAGGGATCGAGGCCCGTCTGGTCGAGGTGCAATGCGCCGTGTCACCGGGATTGCCGTCCTTCCAGATTGTGGGCCTGCCGGACAAGGCCGTGTCCGAGGCGCGCGAAAGGGTGCGCGCGGCATTGTCTGCGCTGTCGGTCGCCCTTCCGTCGAAACGGATTACCATCAACCTGTCGCCCGCAGACATGCCCAAGGAAGGGTCGCATTTCGATTTGCCCATCGCAATGGCGCTGCTGGCCGCGCTGGAGATTATACCGCGCGAAGATGTCGCCGATACTGTTGCCTTGGGGGAACTGTCGCTTGACGGCGCGTTGGTGGGGGTGTTGGGGGCGTTGCCTGCGGCGATGACCGCGGCAGAAGGGGGGCATACACTGTTTTGTCCGGCTGCATGCGGCGCAGAGGCCGCGTGGGTCGCCGCCACCCGCGTTTTCGCACCCGCCACACTGGCGCAAGTCATTCGCCACTACTCCGGTCAGGCGCCCCTGACGCCTGCGAAACCGGGCGAAGTGACGCGCGACACCGGCCAGCGTGACCTGTTCGATGTGAAGGGGCAGGAACGCGCGAAACGTGCATTGGAAATTGCTGCGGCGGGGCGGCACCATATGCTGATGGTGGGCACGCCGGGGTCCGGAAAATCCATGCTGGCTGCGCGTTTGCCCGGTATTCTGCCCGACCTTGGCGCGGCCGAGGCATTGGAAACGTCCATGATCCATTCCATTTCGGGGCTGCTGGAACAGGGCGGGATTTCGCGCACGCGCCCCTTTCGCGAACCCCATCACACGGCCTCTGTTGCGGCAATCGTGGGTGGGGGCAAGGGGGCCAAGCCGGGCGAAATCTCGCTTGCGCATAATGGTGTTCTGTTTCTGGACGAATTGCCGGAATTTCCGCGCACGGTTCTGGAAACGCTGCGCCAGCCCATAGAAACCGGCGAGGTGGTGGTGGCGCGTGCGAATGCGCATATCCGCTATCCGTGCCGGTTTCTGCTGATCGCTGCGGCCAACCCCTGCAAATGCGGGTATCTGTCCGAACCTGCGCGGGCTTGCGCGCGCGCTCCGGTCTGCGGGGATGACTATATGGGCCGCATTTCAGGACCGCTGCTGGACCGTTTCGACCTGCGCGTCGAGGTGCCGCCTGTTGCCTATTCCGATCTTGATCTGCCACCATCCGGTGACAGTTCGGCGATTGTCGCGGCGCGCGTTGCACAGGCCCGCGCGAAACAGGCGGCCCGGTTTGCAGGCTACACGGGGGTCCGCGTGAATGCGGATGCCGAAGGCGCGCTTCTGGAACAGATTGCCCGCCCCGATGCGCAGGGGCAGGCGCTGTTGATGCGGGCGGCAGACAGGTTCGGGTTGACCGCGCGCGCCTATCACCGCCTGTTGCGGGTTGCCCGCACCATTGCCGACCTTGAAGGGACAGAAACCGTGCGCGCCCCCCACATGGCCGAGGCGATCAGCTATCGTTTGACGGGGGCTGCGGAAACTGTTGCCGGATGAAGGCTGCGCAATCGCCCAGCGCCTTGCGCGACTCTGGTAGCCAGCCGTGAAAATATTGCCAGACATGGGGCAGGTTGCCCCATTCCTGCAAGGTGACATCTGTGCCGAAGCCGCGCATATGCGCAGCCATTCTGCGCGAATCGTCCAGCAGGATTTCACTGCGCGCCACCTGTATCAGCACCGGCGGCGCGTCCTTGAATGTGCCAAACAACGGCGAGATGCGCGGATCATTTGCGGCCGCGCCTTGCAACACCCGCGCGCGCAGCTGTTCCAGCCGGTGCACGGGCAACAGGATTTCGCTTGCCGCGTTGCTGCGGATTGATCCGCCCGACAAGGTCAGATCCGTAAAAGGCGAGAATGCGAAGACGCATGCAGGGCGCGGGGAACCGGATGCACATAGATGCGCCAGCAGCGCCAGCGCCAGACCACCCCCCGCGGAATCGCCCCCAAGAACAATGCGCGTAGGGTCATGGCCGCGCGCAACAAGGCTGGTCCACGCGTTCACCGCATCCTCGAATGCGGCAGGGAACGGGTGTTCGGGCGCAAGCCTGTATTCTGGCAGGCAGGTTTGGAACCCCGTCCGGCGGGTCAGGTAAGCCGCAAGCGCCGCATGGGTGCGTGCACTTCCCATCACATAACCGCCGCCATGAAAATACAGCACAACCGGTTCGGCGGGGTCGGGTTGCGCGGTCCACAGGGCAGGCACGGATTCCAACCGGTCGGGTGTAAAACTGGCCCAAGGCCGCCCGCGTGCATTCAGCCAAGCGCCCCGTTCAAACCAGCGCCGTGCGGCAACACTGTCGGGTTGCCGCCCCAGCGACCGGCGCGCGGCCTGCCGCAGGAATACGCGCAACGCCTTGAGTTGCCAACTCATCCGGCGCGCTTCTCCTCGATCGCTTGCCAGATCAGCGCGGCACCATTCGTGCCGTCAAACCGCTCCAGTTCCTGCAACCCTGTGGGGGAGGTGACGTTGATTTCGGTCAGGTAATCGCCAATCACGTCAATCCCCACAAAAATCTGCCCTTTTTCGCGCAATAGCGGCCCGATAGCGGCACAGATTTCGCGGTCACGCGCGGTCAGGGCAACCTTCTCGGGGCGTCCGCCCACATGCATGTTCGATCGCGTCTCTCCGTCGGCGGGGACACGGTTAATTGCCCCGATGGGACTCCCGTCCACCAGAATGATGCGCTTGTCCCCCTTGGTCACGGCGGGCAGGTATTTCTGCACGATCAGCGGCTCGCGGCTGATACCTGTGAACAATTCATGCAAGGACGCAAGATTGCGATCATTCGGGTCCAGCCGGAAGACACCCGCCCCGCCATTTCCATAAAGCGGCTTCAGGATGACATCGCCATGGGTGGCCTTGAAATCACGAATGGTGGCCAGATCCCGCGCGATCAAGGTCGGCGGGGTCAGGTCGGGGAATTGCAGCACCAGCAGTTTTTCAGGATAGTTCCGGACCCAGAACGGGTCATTGACCACCAGCGTGGTCGGGTGGATCATGTCCAGCAAATGCGTCGTGGTGATATAGCCCATGTCAAACGGCGGGTCCTGGCGCAGCCAGACCACGTCAACCTGCGCAAGGTCCAGCATATGCGCCGCCCCCTTGGTGACATGCGCGCCCTTGACGGCCTGAACTGTCACAGGATGCGCCAGCGCCTGAACCCGCCCTTCACGAAAGACAAGTTTGTCCGGTGTGTAATAAAACAGTTCATGTCCGCGGATCTGCGCTTCCAGCGCAATACGGAATGTGCTGTCGGCCGCAATATCGACAGCCTCGATCGGGTCCATTTGAAACGCCACGCGTAAAGCCACGCCATCCCCCTGTTGCAATTTCGGCCATCCGGCCTTTCGTCGCCATAGATGGCCCAAGGCGCGCCTTGATGCAAGCTATGCGCGGCAGATGTCCTGCCTCACGGGCATAAGGCGTTTTCCAAACGCCTGACCTGACCGGATGCATCGACCAGTGCGACGTCAAATCGTGACAGGGTGGATTGTCCTTGCGGGCAGGTGCCCAGATATTGCGCGGCGGTGGTGAACAGCCGCTTGATCTGGCCCGTGCTTACGCGCGCCGCTGCCGTATCAAAGCAGGTGCTTTTCTTGACCTCCACAAAGATAATTTCGGCATCGCGCGACAGGATCAGGTCCAACTCCCCGCGCTGCCCGCGCCAGCGTCGCGCCAGCAAGTGATATCCTTCACCCAGATAGTCGCGCAGCACGCAATCCTCTGCCGCAAGCCCCGCGTGGTAGTTGCGTGCCTGCCGCATCATTGGGATTTGCCCTTGGCCAATGCCGCCTGATACACGACCCTGCGTTGCAGACCCAGTTCGGACGTGACATGTGCAACCGCTTCCTTAACGGTCATTGTCGCAAGCGCCTTGTCCAGGGCCTGGTCCAGATCATCGGCATTTGCCGTGACCGCGGCACCGCGATCAATGACCAGCGCGATTTCCCCCTTCAACGTCCGGTCTGACAGTTCCGCGACCATGTCCCCCAAGGTCATGCGCAACACCTCCTGATGTTTTTTTGTCATTTCGCGGCACAGCGCCGCCTGACGGTCAGGTCCCATGATGTCGCATAGTTCAGTTAAGAACCGGTGAATGCGCTTGGGCGATTCATAAAATACCAGCGTCGCGGGAATTTTTGCGGCCTCGGTCAGGACCTGCCTGCGCGCGCCGCCCTGTGCCGGTGCGAAGCCCAGAAAACAGAACCTGTCGCTTGGCAATCCCGCAAGGGTCAATGCCGCCAGCACCGCAGAAGGGCCGGGTGCGCTGTGCAGGGGGTGGCCGTTGGCAATGATGGTGCGTGCCAGCTGAAAACCGGGATCGGCCACAAGCGGGGTGCCCGCTTCGGACGCATAAACAACCGATTTGCCCGCGTCCAGCGCCGCAAGGATGCGCGGGCGCATCGCGGCGCCATTATGGTCGTGATAGGCCCAGACGGGCCTGTTTCTGGATGAAATACCGTGAATTTCCATAAGCTTGCGCAGCGATCTTGTGTCTTCGGCTGCCAGAATGTCGGCCCCGGCCAGCAGGTCCAGCGCATGCAGTGTGATGTCGCGCGCAGCCCCGATGGGGGTGGCGATCAGGTGCAGACCGGGGGGAATCGCACGCGCTGCGCGCGCGTCATGCACGCTGCCGGTGCGCCCCTCGTCGGATGGTGCGTTGTCCGGCAGGTCCTGCGGGGTGTCGTCGGCGGCGTCAGTGTCGGGGCTGGGCATTAACGGGTATTTCATCCTTGAATGGCATAAGCGGGATGTTGCTGTCGGGTCGTTTACTTCGCACGCTCACTTGCTTAGTGTGTGGCACAAGCAAAGTCGATACAAGCGGGAGTGGTGCAGGATGCGAAACCTTATTTCAGGGACAAAAGGCTGGTCTGGCCCGCGGCGTGGTTTTCTGGCCGCTGCCCTTGCGGTGGTTCTTGTGGCCTGTGACATGCCCGCCGGTCCCATGGCGGGCGGGCCTTCTGTCGATACGCGCCGCCCTGTGACGGTGGCGCTGCTGGTGCCGGGCGGGTCGAATGATCAGGGTCGGCAGGTGCTGGCACAAAGTCTTGAAAATGCGGCCCGACTGGCCGTGGCCGACCTGCAAGGTGTGCAGCTTGATTTGCGCGTTTACCAGACAGGTGGCAACGCGGACCGCGCGGCGCAGGTGGCGGCGCAGGCTGTCAATGACGGTGCCGGTATCATCGTCGGCCCGCTTTTTGCCGATTCGGCTACCGCTGTCGGGCGCACTGTCGCGTCATCCGGCGTCAATGTGCTAAGTTTCTCGAATAATCCGGCGGCGGCCGGTCGGAATGTGTTCCTGCTTGGCCCGACATTTGAAAACACGGCCACGCGGCTGATGTCTTATGCGGCCGAACAGGGCAAGGGCCGCGTCATGCTGATTTCCGAGCAGAACGAATCAGGTCAGGTTGCCGAAGCTGCGGTGCGCGCGGCGGCTGCGCGGACAGGTGCCGAACTGGTGGCAACACAATCCTATGCGTTTTCGCAGCAGGGCGTTGTTGACGCGCTGCCGCGCATCTCCTCCTCGGCGCGGTCGTCGGGGGCGCAAACTGTTATTCTGACCGCGGGGTCCGAAGGGGCGCTGCCCATTCTGGCGGAATTGCTGCCGCAAAACGGTCTGTCACGCCAGCAATTCCAGTATATGGGCATGACGCGCTGGGACATTCCGCCCGCGACGCTACAGCTTAGCGGTATTCAGGGGGGGTGGTTCGCCCTTCCGGACCCATCGCTCAGCAGCCGTTTTGAATCGCGCTATGCCGCAGCCTATGGCGACGCGCCACACCCCGTTGCCAGCCTTGCCTATGATGGTATCGCGGCTGTTGGTGCGCTGTTGCGGCAGGGCGGTTCCGACGCGCTGAGTGCGTCGCGCCTGACGCAGGGGCAGGGCTTCGTCGGTGTCAGCGGTGTGTTCCGTCTGCGCCCTGATGGCATGAACGAACGCGGGCTTGCCATAGGCGAGGTGCGTGACCAGCGCACCGTCATCATCAGCCCCGCGCCGCGCAGCTTCGTCGGGGGTGGGTTCTGAGCAGGGCACAGGGCACCGAAGGACACGCGACCTTGGACCAACCGGTTTCCTTGCCCATCCTGACCGAGGAAGGCGCGCGCCTGTTCCCGACCGCGCAGGTCTTGGACATTGCCGCGCTGGAGCAGCGGATCGAGGCTGCCCTTGCCGCGCAACAGGGGGCTGACAAGCGTGATCTGCGCGCGGTGATTGTCGCGCAGATCAGGCCTGCCTTGCGTGACAGTGCCGCGCAACTTCAACATATGTTCGAGCAGCACCCCCGCGATGCGCGTGATTTCGTATCGGTGAATTCGTGGCTGACCGACCAGATCATGACGCTTGTGCTGCGGCTGGTTCAGGAACGCCTGCACCCCAATCCCAACCCGTCCGAGGGGGAGCGCATCGCGATCCTTGCGGTCGGCGGCTATGGCCGCGCGGAAATGGCCCCGCATTCCGACATTGACCTGTTGTTTCTGGTACCGTGGAAGGTGACAGGCTGGGTTGAGCAGGTCATCGAATCCACCTTGTATATCCTGTGGGATTTGCGGCTGAAGGTCGGGCATGCCAGCCGCACGGTCGATGAATGCCTGCGCCTTGGCAAGGATGATGTGACCATCCGCACAGCACTGCTGGAACACAGGTATCTGTTTGGTAATGAAAAGCTTGCGCAGACCTTGCGCACGCGGCTGTGGTCGGAACTGTTTGCCCGCACCCATGCCGATTTCATCGAGGCCAAACTGGCTGAACGCGCGGACCGTCACGCCAAAATCGGCAATATGCGGTATATGCTGGAACCCAATGTCAAGGAAGGCAAGGGCGGTCTGCGTGATCTGCAAACGCTGTACTGGATTGCAAAATACATCCACGAAGTCGATCAGGCGCAGGAACTTGTCGCGCTGGGGTTTTTCCGGCCGGAAGAATACGACTCGTTTCGGGCGGCAGAAACATTCTTGTGGGCGGTGCGGTGTCACATGCACCATTTGTCGGGGCGACCGGTTGAACAACTGACATTTGATTTGCAGGTCGGCGTCGCCGAATTGATGGGCTATGACGATCATGGGGGGCGGCGCGGGGTCGAGCATTTCATGCAGGACTACTTCCGCCATGCGACCCGCGTGGGGGAATTGACACGCATTTTCCTGACCGAGCTTGAAGCGCGGCATGTCAAGCGCGAACCCATTTTGCGGAACCTCCTGAACCGGCGCAAGAAAATGCGCTACGGGCTGCGCGTGGTGCAAAACCGGCTGGATGTCGAAGATCCCGACAGCTTTCTTGCCGATCCGCTGAACCTGCTGCGTATATTTGAAGAAGCGCTGGTCACGGGCCATTTGCTGCACCCCAATGCCATGCGTTTGCTGGCGGCCAATCTGCACCTGATCGGCGCGGAAACCCGTGACGATCCCGAAGCGCAGAAAATTTTCATGCGCCTTATGCTGAAACACGGCAACCCCGAACGCGCCTTGCGCCGGATGAACGAGTTGGGCGTTCTGGGCGCGTTCCTGCCGGAGTTCGAGGCCATCGTGGCCATGATGCAGTTCAACGTCTATCATCACTACACGGTGGACGAGCATACGATACAGGTCGTCAGCACGCTGGCGCAGATCGAACGTGGCGAGCTGGTCGAGGAATTGCCTGTCGCGTCGCGAATCCTGCAAGAAGGGGTGAACCGCAAGGTCATTTATGTGGCCTTGCTGTTGCATGACATCGGCAAGGGCCGGCCAGAGGACCATTCGGTCCTTGGCGCGCAGATTGCCCGCAAGGTGGCCCCGCGTCTGGGCCTGAAAAAGGCGGAATGCGAAACAGTGGAATGGCTGGTGCGGTATCACCTGCTGATGGCGGACACCGCGCAGAAGCGCGATATCTCGGACCCGCGGACCGTGCGCGATTTTGCCAAGCTGGTGAAAACCCGCGAACGGCTGGACCTGCTGACCGTGCTGACCGTGTGCGATATTCGCGGCGTGGGGCCGGGGACGTGGAACAACTGGAAGGCGATGTTGCTGCGCCAGCTTTACCGTGAAACCGCCAATGCGCTGGAAAACGGGCTGGAGGAGTTGAACCGCGAGAACCGCTCGGACGAGGCGAAGCGCGCGCTTCGCGCCGCACTGGACGACTGGCCGCGCGCGGAATTGCGTCAGGAAGTGGGGCGGCATTACGACCCGTATTGGCAGGGCTTGCCAACCGCCACGCATATGGTGTTTGCCCGTATGTTGCGCGATATCAAGGCCGATTCCATCAGCATTGACCTGCATCCCGAACCCGAACGCGATGCCACGCGCGCGTGTTTTGTGTTGTCCGACCATCCCGGTATCTTCTCGCGCTTTGCGGGGGCACTGGCGCTGGTGGGGGCGAATATCGTCGATGCGCGCACATATACCACCAAGGACGGCTATGCCACGGCGGCGTTCTGGATACAGGATGCCGAGGGCCACCCCTATGAGGTCGAGCGCCTGCCGCGACTGCGCAAGATGATCGAACGCACCTTCGCGGGCGAAGTGGTGGCCGCGCGCGAACTGGCCGGACGCGACAAGGTCAAGAAGCGCGACCGCGCGTTTCAGGTGCCCACGCATATCAGTTTCGACAATGAAGGGTCGGAAATATATACCATTATCGAGGTGGACACGCGCGACCGCCCCGGCCTGCTGCATGACCTGACGCGCTGCTTGGCGGATGCGAATATCACCATTGCCAGCGCCGTGATCGCAACATTCGGGGTGCAGGTGGTCGATACCTTCTATGTCAAGGATATGTTCGGGTTGAAACTGCACACAAAATCCCGTCAGGAAGCGCTGGAACGCAAACTGCGCGCCGCAATCGCGGCGGGTGTCGAACGGGCGGCGGGGTAATGGCACGGCCGCGCGTGGCCATGCCGCAGGATGTTGCAGATGCATTGCAAATGTCGGGGCTTTGTGATGCCTATGGCGCGCGGCCACCTTATCAGCGCAATGACTGGCTGATCTGGATCAATGGCGCAAAACGCCCTGAAACGCGGGCCAGACGGTTGGCGGCCATGCTGGCCGAATTGCGCGCAGGGCATGGATATATGGGCATGCCGTGGCACCCGCGCGGCACAAGAAAGCAGGACTGATGGCGCGTATTCGTCTGGTGGCGGGTTTCCTGACTGTGGGGTTGTGGACATTGTTAAGCCGCGTGTTCGGGTTTGCACGCGATGTGATGATGGCGGCCTATCTGGGGGCGGGGCCGGTGACGGATGCGTTCTTCGTGGCGTTTTCGCTGCCCAACATGTTCCGCCGTTTTTTTGCCGAAGGGGCGTTCAATTTCGCTTTTGTTCCGATGTTCGCCAAAAAACACGAAGCGGGCGAAGATGCCGAGGGTTTCGCGCGCGATGCGTTCTGGGGCATGGCCGCGCTGTTGCTGATATTCTCCACACTGGCCGTCATTGCCATGCCGTTTCTGGTCTGGGCCATGGCCGCAGGTTTTGCGCAGGATGACCGTTTCGACATGGCGGTTTTGTTCGGGCGCGTGGCATTTCCCTATATTTTCTTCATCTCGCTGGTGGCGCTGTTGTCGGGCATGCTGAACGCGGTCGGGCGGTTTACAGCGGCCGCCGCCGCGCCGGTGTTGTTGAATGTGGTCTTCGTGGGGGCCATGTTGCTGGCTGATCGCGCGGGGTGGCCCATGGGGCTGGCGTTGTCATGGGCGGTGCCTGTGGCGGGCGTGGTGCAGCTTCTTGCGCTTTGGGTTGCGGTGCGGCGCGCGGGTTTCCAGATGCGGTTTCGCAGGCCGCGCCTGACGCCAGAACTGAAGCGCCTTGCCATAATTGCAGCGCCTGCCGTGCTGGCGGGGGGGGTTGTGCAGATCAACCTGATTGTGGGTCGGCAGGTGGCCAGCTTCACCGAGAATGCCGTATCGTGGCTGTCCTATGCCGACCGTCTGTATCAACTGCCACTGGGGGTTGTGGGCATTGCGGTGGGGGTGGTGTTGCTGCCGGAATTGTCCCGCCGTCTGCGCGCGGGCGATGAGGGGGCGGGCCAGCACAGTTTCAACCGCGGGCTGGAGTTTTCGTTGTTTCTGACGCTGCCATCGGCGGTGGCGCTGGTGGTGATTGCGACGCCCATTGTTGCTGTGCTGTTCGGGCGCGGCGCATGGGCGGCATCCGATACGCAGGCCACGGCGCTGGCGCTGGCGGTCTATGCGGTGGGTTTGCCCGCCTTTGTGCTGCACAAGGTGTTACAGCCCCTGTATTACGCCCGCCACGACACCAAACGCCCGTTTCGCTATGCGCTGGTGTCGATGGTGGTGAACGCGCTTGTGGCGATTGGCCTGATGCCGTTTATCGGGTTTGTGGCGGCCGCACTTGCCACCAGTCTGGCGGCATGGGTCATGGTGTGGCAGCTATGGCGCGGATCGCGCGATATGGGGCGTGCCGCGCAGCTTGATGCGCAGATGAAGGCGCGGATGTGGCGTATCGTGCTGGCCTCGGTGGTGATGGGGGGGGTGCTGCACGGGTTGCATCTGGCGCTTGCGCCATGGCTGGATCAGTCCGGTGTGCGCTATCTGGCGCTGCTGGCCATGGTGCTGGGGGGAAGCGGGGCGTATTTCGCGTTCGGGCAGGTGATCGGCGCGTTCAACCTGCGGGAATTGCGCGCCTCCTTGCGGCGCTCGCGCGGGTCAGCGTCTGCGCAACCGGATCAATAAGCCGGGGCGCAGCGCGCGTGTCAGCGCAAAACCGGCAGCGCAGGCCACCACATCCGCGGTCCAGTCCATGCCGCCCATGATGGCGGCCAGCAACAGCCGCGTTGCCAGCAAAACCAGCGGCAAGGCCAGCGCCAGCATCACTGCGCGCCGGTCGGGCGCGGTGTCGCACACAAGCGCGGCATAGCCCCCCGCCAGCGCGAATATCATCGGGTAGCCCCCGACCAGCCACGCGCCCGCATCGCCCACCATGCCAAACGCAGCCCCCCCCGCCGCCTGCGCCAGCGCAAGGATCAGCAACAGGCGCGCAGATCCCAGCCTCTGGGCGCAGAATTTTCCCAATGCGGCGGTAATCACCACCACCAGCAGCGCCTGAACCGGCCCCATATGCACGAAGCCGAACACAAGATAGCGCAGCAGATGGCGCGCGGGTGCCTGCGTGCTGTCGATCATCCAGCCTTGCAGTGCGGGGTTGACGCCTGCCCATGCCAGCGCCTGCGCGCGCCAGCCCGCCGCGCCAGCGGCATTGACCAGCCCATGCGCGCCCGCCCAAAGCACCATTTCCACACTTGCCACGGCAAGCACCAGCACCCACACACCCCATGGCAATGGCGACAGGATCGGGGCAGGGGGGGTGTTCATGTTCTGCAGCGCCTTGATGTTCAGGGCCTTGGTTGACCTTCGCCAAGGCGAAGGCTAATCCAAGCGCAGCAACTTTTCCAGTATGGAGCCGATCACATGTCCGACGTCCCGGCCAAGGTTTTCCCGAAGCGGATATTTTCCGGCATCCAGCCCTCGGGCGGGTTGACGCTGGGCAATTATCTGGGCGCGCTGAAACGCTTTGCCGAAGCGCAGGATCAAGGCGTCGAGACGGTCTATTGCATCGTCGATCTGCACGCGATCACTGTCTGGCAGGACCCTGCCAAGCTGCGCCATGCCACGCGCGAACTGGCTGCCGGCTTCATTGCGTCCGGCATCGACCCCGCGCGGTCGATCCTGTTCAACCAGTCGCAGGTGCCAGCGCATGCCGAACTGGCATGGATTTTCAACTGCGTGGCGCGTATGGGCTGGCTGCGGCGCATGACCCAGTTCAAGGACAAGGCCGGCAAACATGCCGAGGAAGCCAGCGTGGGATTGTTCGCCTATCCCAGCCTGATGGCGGCGGATATCATGGCCTATCACGCAACGCATGTGCCCGTGGGCGAGGATCAGAAACAGCATCTGGAACTGACGCGCGACATCGCCATCAAATTCAACCATGATTATGATGTGGATTTCTTTCCCATCGTCGAACCTGTCATTGAAGGGGCGGCAACCCGCGTCATGTCCCTGCGCGATGGCACGAAGAAAATGTCCAAATCCGACCCGTCCGACCAGTCGCGCATCAACCTGACGGATGATGCCGATGCGATTGCCCAGAAATTCCGGAAGGCCCGCACCGACCCCGAGCCGCTGCCAGAGCAACTGGACGGGCTGGACGGGCGGGCAGAGGCGCGCAATCTGGTGAATATCTATGCAGCGCTTGCCGATATCACCCCCGCGCAGGTTCTGGCGCAGTTTGGCGGGCAGGGGTTTGGTGCGTTCAAGCCCGCGCTTGCCGATCTGGCTGTGGCCAAACTGTCGCCCATCAATGCCGAAATGTCGCGCCTTATGCAGGACGTGGCCGAGATTGACCGCATTCTTGGGGACGGGGCCGAGCGCGCGCATGCGATTGCCGAACCGGTTCTGGACCAGACCCGCGACATCGTGGGGCTTATCCGGTCGCGGGGCCGTTAACCGCGTTCAATGGGGCAGGCGGCACTGGTTGCAACTGGCCTGACGCGGCGCTTGGTGGGGTTGCGCTGTTGCAGCCCGTTGCGCGGTCAGGCCACCAGTTCGACCGCACGTAGGGTCAGCCATGCCAGCAGGGTGTAACGCACCGTTTTGGCAATGGCGACCAGTATGGTGAACTGCCACAAGGGCGTGCGCATGATGCCCGCAACCAGCGTGAACCACCCCAGCAGCGGCGCCCAGCTTAGTAGCAGGGACCACACCCCGTAACGGGCGAACCAGCGTTGTGCGCGTTTCAGTTGCGCGGGGCGCGCGGGAAACCAGCGCCGGTCCCGATACTGTTCCACCCGCGCGCCAATGGCGTAATTCACGAATGCCCCAAGTGTATTGCCAAGGGACGCGACGGCCACCAGCGTTGCAACTGTGGCCACATTTGCAGCCTGCATGGCAATAAACACCGCTTCGGACTGGAACGGGATAACGGTTGCCGCCAGAAACGCAGCCGCGAACAGGCCTGCCAGCGCAAGAAGCAAGGGTGTCATGTCTGATATACCGGCCTTTAGATTCGTAAGGGGTGTGTCATGCCATAAGGCCATCAGCGTAAATATGCCAGTTCACGCCACCTTCACTGCGATGTGCGGAACCGTGATCGCCCCGGTGGGTTACAGTGTCAGGGTAAGTCAATTACCTGCAACCTGGGCGTCGCAACGGGCGCCAGCCTACAAATGAATGAGGTAAGAACCATGATCAGGACCTTCGCAACCGCAGCAGTATCCGCAAGCCTTCTGGCCGTGCCTGCTTTCGCACAGTCAATGTCCAAAACCGGCGATGCCATGGCAGAACCGCCTGTGGCACAGCCCGCACCCCCCATGACCCCGCCCGCCCCGCGTTTCAGCTGGACCGGTGGTTATGCTGGTGCACAACTGGGCTATGGCCAGCTGAACCTGAATAATGCGCCCAACCGCAGCGGCGGCACAGCAAGCCTGTTTGGTGGCTACCGTATGGATATGGGCGAGGCCGTTCTGGGCGTCGAAGGTGTTGTAACGCCGGTCTATCCGGGCAGCTCCACCTTGCCGGGGGATGACAGCATTCGCGGCAGCGCATCGCTGCTGTTGTCGGCCGGTGTGCCGGTGGGGGCTGACCAGCGCACGCTTGCCTATGTAAATGCAGGTCCGACCTTCCTGCGTTCGGGCGGCGGCGGCGTGTCGTCAGAAACCTCGACCGGGGGGACTGTCGGTGTCGGCGTGGATTACATGCTCAATGACAGCACAATGCTGCGCGGCGGTCTGTCGCACACACGGGTGAATTCCGTTGGCGTTGAAAATTCGCGCGTGCGCAACACAAGCGCGAATGTGGGTATCGGTTTCAAATTCTGATGCCTGCTGCTGAACGCCAGTAAACCGAACGGGGCCTGCAATCATTTGCAGGCCCCTGTTTTTTGCACCCGATCGGGTCAGGCCGCTGCCCGGGGCGCATGTTGCTCAGAAGTGGGAACCGGTTTTGAGCTACTCGAACATGCAAAACCAATAAGTTAGAGCATGTCGCGTGAATACGAATGAACGCGACATGATTTAACGGATCAGCCGAAGGCGTCAGGTTCTGATGCCTTGCGCCGGTCAATATAGTCTTGCAGCGCTTCGGTGATGGCGGGGTCCAGCGCAGGCTGCTGATAATCGCCCAACATTTTGGAAACCCGCACACTGGCCAGTGCCTGCGTGTCGCGTGCGCCTTCTTCGTCCCATGTCTCGAAGGGTTTGTAATCCAGCAGGTCGGACCGCCAGAACGCGGATTTGAAATTTTCCTGCGTATGGTTGCACCCCAGAAAATGCCCGCCGGGTCCGACCTCTCGCAGGGCGTCCATGGCTTGGCCGTTTTCCGACATGTCAATCCCGCGTGCCAGATGGTGCAGCGCGCCCAACTGGTCTGCATCCATGACGAATTTTTCATAGGACGACACCAGCCCGCCTTCCAGCCAGCCACAGGAATGCAGCATGAAATTCACGCCCGCCAGAAGCGCCATATTCAGGCTGTTTGCGGTTTCATATGCGGCCTGTGCATCGGGCAGTTTGGACCCGCAGAACGACCCGCCCGACCGGTAGGGCAACCCAAGACGCC
Source organism: Roseinatronobacter sp. (assembly GCF_051859525.1). Taxonomy (NCBI): domain Bacteria; kingdom Pseudomonadati; phylum Pseudomonadota; class Alphaproteobacteria; order Rhodobacterales; family Paracoccaceae; genus Roseinatronobacter; species Roseinatronobacter sp. The sequence continues at coordinate 24,110 of NZ_JBHYFM010000029.1, forward strand.
GCGCCAGTTGTCCCGCGCCATAGGTGATAAGCGCAGCTTCCGGCGTGCCGAATGTAGGCGCGCCGGAATTCATGTCGATGGATGTGACGAATGCGCCAAAGATGACCGGCGCACCGGGCCGCACAAGCTGGCTATAGGCCACGCCCGCCAGCACTTCGGCCAGCACCTGTGTCAGCGTGCCTGCCACTGTGGTGGGTGCCATCGCCCCCCCTACAATGAAGGGCGAGATGATGCAGGCCTGATTGGCACGCGCATAGATTTCCAGCGCCCCCATCATCACCGAGTCGAATGTCAGCGGTGAGTTGATGTTGATCAGCGAGGTCATGACCGTGTTCTGGTCAACGAAATCCTGACCGAACAGCAGTTTCGCCATTTCCACGGAATCGGCGGCGCGCACGGGTTCCGTCACCGACCCCATGAAGGGCTTGTCGGAATACAGCATATGCGCCTGCAACATATCCAGATGGCGCTTGTTCACAGGGATGTCTGTAGGCTCGCACACTGTGCCGCCGGAATGGTGCAGCCATTTGGACATATAGCCCAGCTTCACGAAATTGCGAAAATCCTCCATCGTGGCATAGCGCCGTCCGCTGGCGGCATCGCGTACGAAGGGCGGGCCATAGACAGGGGCCAGCACCAGATTACGCCCGCCAATTTCGACATTGCGTTCGGGGTTGCGCGCGTGCTGGGTGAAACTGGCGGGGGCGGTTGCGCATAGCTGGCGCGCCAGCCCGCGCGGAATGCGCACACGTTCGCCGGTAACCTCTGCGCCTGCTGCGCGCCAGCGGTCCAGCGCTTCGGGGTTGTCCACGAAATTCACACCGATTTCGGCAAGCACGGTTTCGGCATTGGCCTCGATAATGGCCAGCGCTTCTTCGTTGAGGACATCAAGATTGGGAATATTGCGGCTGATAAAACGCGCGGTTTCCACGCTGACCGCGCTGCGTGCCGCGCGGCGGGCAGCGCCGCCGCCCCCACGTCCGCGCCGTGCCGCTGCCGCTTGTTCTGCTGCTTGTGTCATCTGTCCGGCACCTCTTGCCCAAGTTGTTCGTCGCACTGGCGCGCACAGTCCGACCAACCGGCCGGTTGCACGCAACGCCTGTTCATGCGCCTTTGATACTGCCCTTCGCTGCCGTCCAATCGCCGGTTTGCGGCGCAATAGGGTGCAAAGCGACATTGTGCTGCGGTGCTTGTCTGGACAGCGTGGGGTCAAAGGGGTAAGTGCTTGCCTAACGCTATGGGTCAAAGGCAACAGGAGGACGTGCCCAACCCCCCGCAATGATGCGCTTTATTGGCACTGGATCAGGCCGGATGGCTTGTTTCTCCTTGATCCGCATCATCTTGTCACCATATCAACACATCTTGCCCGAACGGGCCGAACGCGACCGGAGCCTTGCCATGCTGGACATGCCTGCCATTCGTCAGGATTTGAACGCGATTTACGATCTGGCGCCAAACGCTGAACTGGCCGCCAGCATGGGTGCGGAATATGCGCGCATGTCGCGGGTGGTCTCGCCCGTGGACTGGGCGATCCATGCGCCCTATGTGGCCGCGATCAACAGCCTGAAAAAACAGCGTAATGCCGCGATTCTGGCGCATAATTACATGACGCCGGAAATCTTTCACGGGGTGGCCGATGTGGTGGGCGACAGTCTGCAACTGGCGGTTGAGGCCACACGCACAAGCGCAGATGTGATCGTGCAATGCGGCGTGCATTTCATGGCCGAGACATCGAAAATCCTGAACCCCGCAAAAACGGTGCTGATGCCCGATATGGGCGCGGGCTGTTCACTGGCAGAAAGCATTACTGCCGAAGGCGTTGCGCAAATGCGCGCCCGCTACCCCGGTGCGCCTGTGGTCACCTATGTCAACACCACCGCCGAGGTGAAGGCCGCATCCGATATTTGCTGCACATCGTCCAATGCGGTGCAGATCATTCGGGCGCTGGATGCCGACACGATCATCATGACGCCAGATAAGTATCTGGCGCAGAATGTGGCGGCGCAGGTGCCCGAAAAGCGCATTGTGTGGTGGGACGGGTCATGCATTGTGCATGAACAATATACCGCGCAGGATATTCGCGACTTCCGCGACTGGAATCCCGGCACCCGCATCATCGCCCACCCCGAATGCCCCCCCGATGTGGTGGCCGAGGCTGATTTTTCCGGCTCCACGTCTGGCATTCTGGATTATGTCAGCCGCGAACGCCCCGACCGCGCCATGCTGGTGACGGAATGTTCCATGGCGTCGAATATATCTGATGCGCATCCGGATGTGGAATTCATCGGTCCCTGCAACATGTGCCCCTATATGAAGATGATCACACTGGAAAAGGTGCTGTGGTCGCTGCATACCATGACCACCCCGATCGAGGTTGACCCGTCCGTGGCCGACAAGGCGCGGCTGGCGGTGCAGCGTATGATTGACCTTTCCGCGACGAAAGCCTGACGGCGTGCTGCAAACGGATCGCGTGGTCATTGTCGGCGCGGGGCTGGGCGGGCTTTATGCTGCATTGTCGCTGGCCCCCCATCCGGTGCTGGTCATTTCCCCCGAGGCATTGGGCGAAGGGGCGTCATCGGCTTGGGCGCAGGGTGGCGTTGCGGCCGCAATGGCCGCCCATGACAGCCCCGACGCGCATGCCAGCGACACGCTTGCGGCGGGGGCGGGCACCGTGGACGCAGACGTGGCGAGTATGGTCACCAAGGCGGCGCGCGACCATATTCTTGACCTTGCGGCGCGCGGCACACCGTTTGACCGCGACGCCGACGGGCAGTTCCAGCTGAACCACGAAGCCGCGCATTCCACAGCGCGTGTCGTGCGCGTCAAGGGCGATCAGGCCGGCAAGAAGATCATGGAAACCCTGATTGCGACCGTGCGCGCAACGCCGTCTGTGCAGGTGATGGAAGGTGTCGTGGCGCAGGCGCTGGACGTTGTGGATGGGCGCGTGTCAGGCATATGGCTGGCACGCGCGGCGGGCGGGTCGCAGCCGGTGCTGTTGCGCGCGCCCGCTGTCTTGCTGGCCGGTGGCGGGTCAGGCGGGTTATATGCGTTGACCACCAACCCGCCCCGCATTCGCGGGCAGGTGATGGGGTTGGCCGCGCGCGCAGGCGCCATGATGGCGGATATGGAATTCATCCAGTTTCACCCGACAGCGATGGATCTGGGGCTGGACCCCGCACCCCTGGCGACCGAAGCGCTGCGCGGCGCGGGCGCGCGTCTGGTCAATGCACAAGGGGCGTATTTCATGGATGGCCTGCATCCGCAGGCTGATCTTGCCCCGCGCGACATTGTGGCGCGCGCGGTATTCGCGCAAACCCAAGACGGCCAACGCCCGATGCTGGATATGCGCGCGGCAACGGGTGCGGATCTGGCCGCGCGTTTTCCTGCCGTCCATGATGCCTGCGTGCGTGCGGGGCTGGACCCCGCGGCGGTGCCTGTGCCTGTGGCGGCGGCGGCGCATTACCATATGGGCGGGGTTGCGACCGACCGTCAGGGCCGGTCCAGCCTGCAAGGGTTGTGGGCCTGCGGCGAGGCAGCCTCGACAGGGTTGCACGGCGCGAACCGTCTGGCCTCGAACGGGGTGCTGGAAGCGCTGGTTTTTGCGCGGGCGGCGGCGGCTGATATTGCATTGGGGCTGAATGGCCCTGTTGACGCGCCGCCGGTCGCACTGGATTTCCCACAAGGCGGGGCAGCGGGGCTGGACGCGGATGCGGTTGCGCAACTGCGCCAGACCATGAGTGCGCATGTCGGCGTGCGCCGCACGTCGCAAGGGCTGGTGCAGGCGCTGACACGCATTGAAGAACTGGAAGCCGCACATTCCGGCACCCCTGATTTCCGCAATATGTGCGCCACCGCCATGATGATTTCCGCAGCCGCGCTTGCCCGGCGCGAGAGTCGCGGTGCACATTGGCGCGATGATTTTCCGCAGACCGACCCGGCGCAGGCCAGCCGCAGTTTCATGACATTGACACAGGCGCAGGGCTGGCGCGCCACTGCCCAGACGGAGCACCTATGACCCACTATCCCCCCTTGCCCGATATGCTGTTGGAACCGCTGGTGCGCGCCGCCCTGATCGAGGATCTTGGCCCGAATGGCGATGTGACAACCCGTGCGGTCATTCCACAAGGCACGCGCTATCTTGCCCGCTTGAATGCGCGCGATGCGGGCGTCGTGTCGGGGGTGCAACTGGCGTCCATTGCGTTTCGTCTGGTCGACCCCGCCCTGAAGATTGACGTTCTGGCCACTGACGGTGCACAGGTCGTGGCAGGGCAGACTGTCATGACCATCGAAGGGGCCGCCAGTTCCATCCTGTCGGGGGAACGGGTGGCATTGAATTTTGCAGGCCGCCTGTCGGGGATTGCGACGCTGACAGCGGCATTCGTGGCCCAAGCTGCGGGACAAAAGGCGCGCATTACCTGCACGCGCAAAACCACACCGGGGCTGCGTGTGGTTGAAAAACAGGCCGTTCTGCACGGGGGGGGCGCGGCGCATCGCTTCGGGCTGTCGGATGCGATTTTGATCAAGGACAACCATATTGCGGCGGCAGGCGGCATTGTCCCTGTGCTGCGCGCCGCGCGGGCTCAGGCCAGCCATATGATGCGCATCGAGATAGAGGTGGACCGGCTGGAGCAATTGCGAGAGGTGCTGGACACAGGCGGTGCGGATGTTGTGTTGCTGGACAATATGGACACGCCGACCCTGACGCGCGCAGTCGCCATGGCAGCGGGGCATGTGGTGACCGAAGCCTCGGGCAATATGCGGCTGGAACGGATTGCAGAGGTGGCCGCAACAGGTGTTGATTATATATCTGTGGGGGCGTTGACGCATTCCGCCCAGGTGCTTGATCTGGGGCTGGATTTCTAGCGCGACCGGACATGGCGGCCCGTCGCCCGTGCAGGGTCACGCCCACCCGCCCACCCATGCGCGCCCCTGCACAGGCAACAGGCCGCTTGTTGCACAGGCCGCAGGTTGAACCCTGCGCGTGCGCAGGCTAATGAATATGCAAAGGTGGCACGCGATGAGAGCACTGACAAAACAGTCATTGGCTGCAGGGGTGATCCTGTGCGCAGGCGCGCATATGGCACAGGCCCACCCGCATATCTTTGTCGATGCGCAGCTTGAGCTGGTTTTTGACGACACCGGCACGCCCGAAGCCTTGCGGATATCATGGACCTATGACCCGTTTTTTTCCATGCTACTGGTCAGCGATATGGGGCTTGACCCCGACTTCACCGGCACCATCACCGAGGCAGAGGAACCGCTGCTTGACGGGTTCGACATGAACTGGATACCGGGCTATCACGGTGACACGCATGCCGCCCAGAACGGGCAGGCGCTGGGTTTGACAGGGCCGGTCGAATGGACATCGGACTACCGCGATGGGCAATTGCACTCCTCGCATCTGCGCCGCTTCACACAGCCGCCGGACCCTGCCGCGGAATGGAGCGTGTCAATCCACGATCCCAGTTATTACACCAGTTACACGATTACAGACACGCCCGTCATCACGGGGCGCGATGATTGCACTGCGCGCATTTTTGAACCCGATTGGGACGCTGCTGGCGCGCAGCTGGAGGCGGCGCTGGACGAACTTCTGGCTGCGGGGGGCGATGTCGAGGCCGATTTCCCCCCCGTAGGGGCCCTGTTTTCCGAGGAGGTTCGCATCCTATGCGCACAATCTTCCTGAGTCTGGCAACAGTATTTGCGCTTGCGCTTCTGCTTATGTGGGGCTTGGGCGGACTGGACGGGGTGAGAGAAGCGGCGCAGGCCGCACAACGCGGATTTCAGGCGCGGCTTGCGGGCGGGTTGCGCGCCCTTCATGCAGGCCAGCCGGGCGCGCTGGTTGCGTTATGGGCTATGTGCTTTGCATACGGGTTTGTGCATGCTGTGGGGCCGGGGCATGGCAAATTCCTGCTGGGCGCTTACGGGGCAGGCACGCAAGTGCCCTTGCGCCGCTTGATGGGGGTGGGGTTTGCTGCATCGCTGGCCCAAGGGGCGTTCGCGGTCATGCTGGTTTATGGCGGTGTGCTGGTGTTCAATGCATCGCGCGAAAGCCTGCAATATGCAGGTGATGTATGGCTGGACCGTGCCAGCCTGATTGCGATTGCGGCAGTCGGGGCGTGGTTGGTCTGGCGCGGGGCGCGAAGGGTCGCGGTTGCGCAATGGAACAGCCAGCCGGTGCTTGCGCAGGCGCATGGCCCTGCGCACGGGTCAGGGGGTGGTCACCACGGCCATGATCATAACCACCACCACCACCATGATCACCATCACGCCGAGGACCATGACGGGGTATGCGAAAGCTGTGGCCATCGCCATGGCCCGACAATGTCCGAGGTGGCAGCACTGCACGGATGGCGCGATACCGCCATGCTGATCGGGGCGATTGCCATACGCCCCTGCACGGGCGCGTTGTTTCTGCTGATTTTGACATGGCGCATGGGCCTGATCTGGCAAGGTATCGCCGGTGCCCTGATCATGGCACTGGGCACAGCGTCAGTGACCGTGACAGTGGCCGCGCTGGCGGTGCTGGCGCGTGATGGTGCGCTTGGCTGGGCGCGCCGGATGGGCCGTTTGTCTGCAATACTGCCCATGGTCGAGGTGCTGGCCGGTGTGACCATCGTGATTTTGGCCCTGAACATGTTAAAAATATTCTGACCCCTCTTGCCGCGGGGTGGCAAGGGCGCGTAAAGCCAACGCCATGAGATCGCGGACATACCCATTTCGAAAAGAATTGCGCGCTGTTCTGGCCTTGGGCTTGCCCTTGGCCGGCAGCCATCTGGCGCAGTTCCTGCTGGCTGTAACAGATACCATCATGCTGGGCTGGTACGGGGTGCTGGACCTTGCGGCCGGTGTCATCGGGGCGGCGTTGTTCTTCACTGTGTTCATCTTCGGCACAGGGTTTGCAAATGCCGTGATGCCAATGGTGGCAACAGCCGCCGCATCCGATGATGACACGGAAGTGCGCCGCAGCACGCGTATGGGGCTTTGGCTGTCGATTGCGTTCGGGATCGGGGTTTTGCCGTTTTTCTGGTTCTCTGGTGCGTTTCTGACGCTGCTTCGCCAGCCTGCCGATGTGGTCCCGCTGGCCGAGGTGTATTTGCGCATTATCGGGCTGTCGCTGGTGCCCGCGCTGGCCGTGATGGTGCTGAAAAACTATCTTGCGGCACTTGGGCGGACGCAGATTGCCCTGCTGCTGACGCTGGGCGCTGTGGTGCTGAATATCGGGCTGAACTGGATATTGATTTTCGGCAATCTGGGGGCGCCGGAACTTGGGGTGCGGGGGGCGGCGCTGGCCTCGATCGCGGTGCAGATTGCGACGGTCGTGGGGCTGGCGCTGTATTGTGCGCTGCTGCCGTCGCTGCGCCGCTATGCGCTGTTCCAGCGTTTCTGGCGGCCTGACTGGGCGGCGATGGGTCTGGTCTGGCGGCTGGGCTGGCCAATCGGTGTGGCGCTTGTTGCGGAAACCGCGCTGTTTTCGGCCGCCGCAATCATGGTGGGCTGGATCGGAACGCATGAACTGGCCGCACATGGCATCGCGCTGGAGATTACGGCGCTTCTGTTCATGGTGCATCTGGGGTTTTCCAATGCGGGCACGGTGCTGGTCGGGCGGGCGCGGGGGCGACACGACCAGCAGGCCCTGCGCGAAAGTGCGCGTGCGGCCAGTTTCGTCTCGATCACATTCGCTTTGGCCACGATGGTCGTTTACATCGTTTTCGGCCCGCAACTGGTGGGGCTGTTTCTGTCGCCTGATGAACCGGCGCGGGACACAATTATTGCGATTGGCGCGTCCTTTCTGGTGATTGCGGCATTCTTCCAGCTTGCAGACGGGGCGCAAGTCATGGGCATGGGGTTGTTACGCGGGGTGCAGGATACGCGCGTGCCGATGTGGATTGCCGCGTTCAGCTATTGGGGGCTGGGCTTGCCGGTCGCTTATGTGTTCGGCATCCGGTTGAACTGGGGCGGAGAGGGGATCTGGGCCGGTCTTGCTGTCGGGCTGAGCGCGGCTGCGCTGGCGCTGATGTGGCGCTTCTGGCGCGGACCGGGGCGCGTTGGGGCCAAGCCCTGGGCGGCGGACAGATAAGCCCCCCTTTCACGGGGGGTGTGTGATGCGGCCTTTCGCACTTTGAAAAAAGCCTGCGCCGTCGGTGGGCCGGGGGCTGCCGATCCGGCGTGAAAGAAGTTCACTTTATGCTGGCGGCACATTCCTGACCCAAATGCTTGGCGTGCCACCAGAGTAATCGGCAGGCCGCGGGACGGCCCGCCGATGGCGCGGCGGCCTGCGGCCTTTGCTCCGCGCCTTGGGGCAATACCCGACGACCATTTCAGGCCAGAAGCACCCGCCGGCGTGATCTTGCCCCCTCGCTGGCATGCCATTTGCGGACGCAGGGCATAAAAAGCCCGCCATGCTGGCGGGCTTTTGTCATGGGTTGGCTAGCGCTTCAGATCACACGAACCTGCGTGCCGATCTTGACCAGTTCGTACAGGTTCTCGACATGCTCGTTCAGCAGGCCGAAACAGCCATTTGACGCACGACGCCCGATTTTCGCAGGGTTGTCGATGCCGTGGATGCGGTAATACTGCCAGCTCAGGTTCATGGCGCGGGTGCCCAGCGGGTTTGTCGGGTCATCCCCTTCGACACGGGCAGGCAGGCTTGGGTCGCGCTGGCGCATATTGGGTGTGGGTATCCATGTGGGTTCAAACCGCTTCAGCGTCACCTCGGTATAGCCGCGACGGGTGAAATCCTCGGTCATGGGGACCGAACAGGGATGCGCCAGATAGATGCTTTCATCTTCCGACCAGAAGTGCAGGGCACGCGAATAGGTGTCACACAGGATCGCGCCATTGCGCAAATTCTGGAAATGGTCGCGCCAGTGATGATTGCGAAAGCCCATTACGTTGCGGCTTGCCGTTCGGACATTCGCTTCTTCTTCAAAGTCCAGCGGGATTTGCGCACGCACAACCGAGGGCATTGCCAGACCGCCAAGCGCGAAAGCGCCCGCAGTCGACAGAAGGCTGCGTCGGGTCAGGGGGGATTTCGTCATTTCAGGCCTCTTGGAACATATTCAATATATTGAAACGGGTATGGTGCAAAACGGTTCCGAAAATCAAGTCACGACGCCGTGCGCAAGTGTCATGCGTTGCGCAAATGCCAGTCATGTTTCGCAACATACAGCGCGCAAGCCGTCAACGCCACCTTGCCCCTGAACGAAGTCTCGCCTACACCAGCGTTGAAATTGTCACACCGAGAGAGGCCCCCGATGCGCCTGAGCCGCTATTTCCTGCCTGTCCTGAAAGAAACCCCGTCCGAGGCGCAGATCGTCAGCCACCGCCTGATGCTGCGCGCAGGCATGATCAAGCAGGCCTCTGCTGGTATCTATTCGTGGTTGCCGCTTGGGTTCAAGGTGCTGCGCCGGATTGAACAGATCGTGCATGACGAACAGATCCGTGCAGGCCATATTCCGATGCTGATGCCCACGCTGCAATCTGCGGATCTGTGGCGCGAATCCGGCCGCTATGACGATTACGGCGAGGAAATGCTGCGCATCAAGGACCGTCACGGCCGCGACATGCTGTATGGCCCGACGAATGAGGAACTGATCACCGATATTTTCCGCGCCCATGTGAACAGCTACAAGGACCTGCCGCTGACGCTGTATCATATCCAGTGGAAGTTCCGCGATGAAATCCGCCCGCGTTTCGGCGTCATGCGCGGGCGCGAGTTCCTGATGAAGGACGGCTATAACTTCGATCTGGACAAGGACGCGGCGCTGCATGCCTATAACCGTCATCTGGTCAGCTACCTGCGCAGTTATGAACGCATGGGGTTGCAAGCCATCCCGATGCGCGCCGATGGCGGGCCGATTGGCGGCGATTACACACATGAGTTTCTGGTTCTTGCCGAAACCGGCGAATCGGAAGTGTTCTATGATAGTGAAATCACCGATCTGAAGTTCGGCGACCGCGAAGTCGATTACGATTCCGTGCCGGAATGTCAGGCTGTGCTGGAAGAATTTACCAGCCGCTATGCCCGCACGGATGAAACCCATGACGAAGGCATCTTCAACGATCAGGTGCCCGAAGCGCGCCGCCGCACCGCGCGCGGCATCGAAGTGGGGCAGATCTTCTATTTCGGAACGAAATATTCCGACGCGATGGGCGCGACAGTCGTTGGTCCCGATGGCACGCGCACGCCGGTGCATATGGGCAGCCATGGCATTGGCGTGTCGCGCCTGCTGGGCGCCATCATCGAGGCCAACCATGACGATCGCGGTATTATCTGGCCCGAAGGCGTCACGCCTTTCCATGCCGCCATCGTCAACCTGAAACAGGGCGATGCGGATGCGGACGCGGCCTGTGACGCATTGTACAAGGCGCTTGTCGCGCGCGGGTTGGAGCCGCTTTATGATGACCGCAATGAGCGCGCGGGGGCGAAATTCGCCACGATGGACCTGATTGGCCTGCCATGGCGGCTGACAGTCGGGCCGCGCGGGCTGGCCAAGGGCGTGGTGGAACTGACCAGCCGCCGCACTGGCGAGTCCGAGGAACTGACACCAGAGGCAGCCATTGACCGGCTGGCGCAGATTTACGCGGCGCATATGTAAAAAGGCGCGCGCGGCGGGGGGATCGACCCCCCTTCGCGCGCATGGGCCGCCGCCCAAACCCGCCCCAAGGGGGGTGCCCCCTTGGGAAACCCCGTGTCGGCGTCAATGTGCGATGGTGGCACAATCCCCCTGCATCCGCGCACAGCAGAACCGATTGACCATCGCAGCCACACCGTTACCTTCCCGACCGAACGGAGTGACATATGAACCAAACTGACCTGACCCAGCGTGACGGCCTGCCCGATGCCCTGCGGATATTGCTGGAGCAATACCCGCGCGACATCTGGCAAAGCCACCGGAATTTCGACGGCTTGACCCGTTTCTGGCTGGAACGCCATATGATGTTCCGGCAGGCTTTGGGGCAGTGGCAGGCGGACACCCGCGCCTTTCTGGACAAGGGGCGCGATGCCCGCGCGCATGGCCAGCAAACCGCGCGTCTGGGAGGGTTCCTGATCAATGAATTGCACGGTCACCACCAGATCGAGGATGCGCATTATTTCCCCGCCCTGACGGTGGCCGAACCCCGCCTTGCCAAAGGGTTCGAGTTGCTGGACGCCGACCACCATGCGCTGGACAGCGAACTGGCCGCGCTGACCGATGCGGCCAATACGCATTTGCGCGCGCTTGGGGACAGGAACGCCGACACCCGCGCCAATGCCGCACGCATGTTGGCGCAACTGGACGGGTTCGAGCGCTTCCTGAACCGCCATCTGCTAGATGAGGAAGAACTGGTCGTGCCCGTCATCCTGCACCACGCGCCGCGGCTGTAGCCCGCAACCCGCCCGCCCAACGTCACCGTGATGCGGCCCTGCACCGCTTTGGGCTTGACCTTGCGCGCCAATCCTATGAGGTTGCCAAAAATTCGCAGCAGGACGCCGCATGACCGGACATACCGCCCCCTTCGCCCCGTTTGAATGGATGATTGCATGGCGCTATCTGCGCGCGCGCCGCGCCGAGGGCGGTGTCAGTGCAATGACTGTCATTTCATTCCTTGGCATCATGCTGGCGGTGTTTGCACTGATTGCCACATTGTCTGTGCGGTCGGGTTTTCGGGCGGAGTTTGTCGACACCATTCTGGGGGCCAATGCGCATGTGACGGTTTATTCATCGGTGCATGTGGACGATTCCGGACGCACCAGCCGCGTCATTGACGATTATCAGGAGATGGCCGAACGCATTGCCGCCGTGCGCGGTGTCACCCGCGTGGCCCCGCTGATCAAGGGGCAGGTCATGGTGTCCGCGCATGGGCGCAATACCGGCGTGGAGGTGTTTGGCATTTCGCATGATGATCTGCGCACCATTCCGCGCGTGGCCGATCCCGAACAGGCGCTGGGGGATATAGAGCGTTTTGGCGAAGGGGTGGCCATCGGGTCGGGCGTCGCGCGGGAGTTGAATGTGGCGCTTGGCGATACAGTGCGCGTCATATCACCTGACGGGGTGCGCACGGCCTTTGGCACCAGTCCGCGTATTTCGGCCTATGAGGTGGTCTATATCTTCACCGCCGGACGCTATGACATTGACCGCACCCGATTATACATGCCCTTTGACGAGGCGCAGACCTATTTCAACCGCGATGGTGTCGCTGATGAGCTGGAGGTGATGGTCGCCAATCCCGACCAGATTGACAGCCTGCGTCTGGACCTGCTGCGCGCAGGCGGCGAACGGGTCATGCTGTGGACATGGCGCGACTCTGCGGGGTCATTCCTGCGCGCGCTGGATGTGGAAGACAACGTGATGTTCGTCATCCTGTCCATTCTGGTGTTGATTGCCGCGATGAATATCATCTCGGGGCTGATTATGCTGGTCAAGAACAAGGGCCGCGACATTGGCATATTGCGCACCATGGGCCTGTCGGAAGGGTCGGTGTTGCGGGTGTTTTTCATTTGCGGGGCCTCGGTGGGGGTGCTGGGCACGATTGCGGGGGTGGTGCTGGGCTGCCTGTTTGCCATCTATATCGACACGATTTTCAGCTTCGTGAATTATGTGGCCGGCGGCGGGGTCTGGGACCCGTCCATTCGCGGCATCTATGCGCTGCCTGCGCAATTGCGGCTGGAAGATGTGCTGAAGGCCGTGGGCCTGTCGCTGTCGCTGTCGTTTATCGTCACCATCTTTCCTGCGCGCCGCGCCGCCCGCATGAACCCGGTTGAGGCATTGCGCTATGAATGATCAGGCCCTGTCGCTGCGCGACATCACCAAGACCTATAACGCGGGCCGCCCGAATGAGGTGGCGGTGCTGCGCGGCGCGTCGCTGTCGCTGGATCGCGGCGAGGTGGTGGCGCTGGTCGCGCCGTCGGGGGCGGGGAAATCCACGCTGTTGCATATCGCGGGCCTGCTGGACACGCCCGACACGGGCGCTGTGGTCATCAACGGGGCCGATATGACACGGCTGGGTGACCACGCGCGCACCGCCGCGCGGCGCGGGCAGGTGGGGTTCATCTATCAGTTCCACCATCTGTTGCCGGAGTTTTCGGCGCTGGAGAATATCGTTTTGCCGCAACTGGCCAATGGTGTGCCCAAAGCGCAGGCAGAGGCCCGCGCGCGCGAGCTGCTGGAGCGTGTGGGCGTGGGGCCGCGCGCCGAGCACCGCCCCGCAGCACTATCCGGGGGCGAGCAGCAGCGCGTTGCGTTCTGCCGCGCCCTTGCCAATGAACCCAGCCTGCTGCTGGCGGATGAACCCACCGGCAATCTGGACCCCGAAACATCCGATCAGGTCTTTGCCGCGCTGATGGGACTGGTGCGCGACACAGGGCTGTCGGCGCTGATTGCGACCCATAACATGGACCTTGCCGCCCGCATGGACCGCGTGGTGCGGCTGGACACAGGCGAAGTCGTCACCCCCTGACCCCTGCACTCTGGCCCTGCTTGCCCCGTCCCCTGCGCTGGCATAGGCTGGCGTGATTGCAGCGGCGGGGTTTTTCGATGACCAAAGATACCAGACCTAATGTCACCCTGACCGACTGGCTTGGGGTAAGCAATGCACCGAACTGGCGCGTGGCGCGGCATATGGGGCCGCTTCTGACCGTGGTTGTGGCCGTGCTGTTTGTTCTGGCGCTCGGGTCTGCCTTCGTTGTGCTGGGCCGCACAGTGTTCTGGGGCGGAGAGGTGTCGCTGGGCGTCGGCGGCCTTGTCGTGGCCCTGCTGGGCGCGCCTTTTGTCATCTGGGGGACGGTGCTGAAACACCAGACAGTGATGTTCCAGAAAGAAGGCCACATGACCGACCGCATCAACAAAGCGGTCGAGCAGTTGGGGGCGGAGAAGACGGTTGATCGGATTGGTAGGCCGGTAACGCTTTCATGTGGCAACCCAGAAGAACTCGATCCTGTGCCAGACCATGAAAATAAGACCTTGATCGAATGGCAAGGATCGCAGATATGTGTTGATCACGGCTGGTGGGTGGAGACCAATGGGGATTGGCGGGTCTACTCAGAAACAGTCCCGAATATCGAAGTCCGCATCGGGGCGATCCT